>NZ_JADNJJ010000093.1:0-8860 GCF_015554865.1 Collinsella sp. D33t1_170424_A12
TCGAGGATATGGCCATGGACTTCATGGATATCCGCAAGCGCATCTTCACCTTCCCCGAGATGGGCAAGAAGGCCTACTTCGTCGCAGTTCCCACGTCTTCGGGCACCGGCTCCGAGGTCACGCCGTTCGCCATCATCACCGACAAGGACACCGGCATCAAGTGGCCGCTCGCCGATTACGCGCTGCTGCCCAACATGGCCATCGTTGACGTCGACAACGCCATGACCGCACCGCGCGGCCTGACCGCTGCGTCCGGCATCGACGTCATGACCCATGCCATCGAGTCCTACGTCTCCATCATGGCTTCCGACTACACCCAGGGCCTGTCCATGAAGGCCGTCAAGCTGGTCTTCGAGAACCTGCCCTCCGCATACGAGAACGGCGCCAAGGACCCGCACGCCCGCGAGGAGATGCACAACGCCTCCTGCATGGCCGGCATGGCATTCGCCAACGCCTTCCTGGGCCTCAACCACTCCATGGCCCACAAGCTGGGCGCCTTCCATCACCTGCCCCATGGCATCGCCAACGCGATCATCCTTACTCGCGTCATGCGCTACAACGCCGCCGAGGCCCCGGTCAAGATGGGCACCTTCTCCCAGTACCCCTATCCCAACGCTCTGCACAACTACGCCGAGCTCGCCCGCTACGCCGGCATCCAGGGCAAGGACGACAAGGAGGTCTTCGAGAACTTCGTCACCGCGCTCGAGGAACTCAAGGAGACCATCGGCGTGAAGAAGACGATCGCCGACTACGGTGTTGACGAGCAGTACTTCCTCGACACCCTCGACGACATGGTCGAGCAGGCCTTCAACGACCAGTGCACCGGCGCCAACCCGCGCTACCCGCTTATGAGCGAGATCAAGGAGCTCTTCCTCGATGCATACTACGGTCGCGAGCCGCAGTCCTACGAGGTCTAAACCTCCCTTGGGTATCCACCGTCCGAATGCCGCCGTTGAGCTATTCCGCACGAGGCGGCGGCTTCGGACGCATTACGATGGTGCAAAACCTACAGAAAGGATGGAAGCGCCATGATTCTTCCCGATTCCAAGACCCTCGTCGCCGAGCGCGGCAACAAGAAGGTATATGACCTCGGTGACAAGATGGCTAAGGTGTTCAACGCCGCCAAGCCCGTCTCCGATGTTTTCAACGAGGCGCTCAATCTCGCCCGTATCAACGAGGCGGGCATTCGCTCTCCCAAGGCCCTCGAGGTTTCCGAGGTCGCCGGCGAGGGCTGGGGCATCCTTACCGAGAAGGTCCCCGGCGTGACCCTGGCCGAGAAGATGGCCGAGGATCCCAGCCGCTTCTACGAGTATCTCGAGCAGTTCGTCGACCTGCAGATCGAGATTCACGGCTTCCAGGCCCCCCTGCTCAACCGCCAGCGCGATAAGTACGCTCGCATGATCAACGGCCTTACCGAGATCAATGCCACCACGCGTTACAACCTCATGGAGCGCCTGGACGGCATGAAGAAGGAGTTCCACGTCTGCCACGGCGACTTCAACCCCACCAACGTCATCGTTGGCGAGGACGGCAGCCTCTACGTCTGCGACTGGGCCCACGCGACTCAGGGCTCCCCTGCCGCCGACGCTGCCATGACCTACCTGCTCTTCGCGCTCGAAGATAAGCAGCAGGCCGAGGCCTACCTCGAGCTCTACTGCGATCGCGCCGACGTTCCCATGCAGATCGTCCGCCGCTGGATGTCCATCGTCGCCGCGTCCGAGCTCGCGCGCAGCCGCGCCGATCAGGATGCCGAGTTCCTGTTGAGCTGGATCGACGTCGTCGACTACCAGTAAGCCCGACCGCGCCCTTCGCGCGCGTACGCTACTGAAGAGTGCCCCGGCAAGCATCTGAACTGCCTCCCATTTCTTGGACAAGGAAATAGAAGTCCGAGAGATGGGAGGCCTTCTCATGTCCATCGACCTGAGATTCAGGCACGACCGGTCGACCAGGGAGCGCGCGGCCGAGATGTTCGAGAGGGGGCTCGGCTACAGATCCGTCGCCAGGGTCCTTGGCGTTCCCGCCGAGGCTGTGAGAGACTGGCTGGGGAAGTACCGAGCAACCGGGAGGGACGGGCTCCTCGCCATGGATGGAAGACAGGCAAGATACGACTTCGAGACCAAGATCGCCGCGGCCAGCGCCGTGGTCGACGGCGGGATGGCCAAGCCCGAGGCGATGGACCGCTTCGGCATCGCGAGCGCGACGTCGCTGAAGCAGTGGTCCAGGCTGTACCGCGAGGGCGGCGCCGACGCGCTGAGGCCGAAGCCCAAGGGCCGGCCGAGGGGGTCCCGGGCGCGAAGGCCGCGCCCGGGACCCGCGAGGAGGAGCTCGAGGAGCGCGTCCGCAAGCTCGAGGCCCAGGTGGCCTACCTAAAAAAAATCGATAGCCCTGAAGGCGGAGCTCGGCTTGCTGCCCGGGAGCGGGCCGCGGCGGTAGCGGCGCTTTCGGGGCGCTTCCCCCTGGCCGACCTGCTGGAGGCGGCGTCGCTGCCCAGGTCGACCTACCACTACGCGCTGTCGCACCCCAAGGGGCCCACCAGGCCGGAGCTCCGGCCCAGGGTCGCCGAGATCTTCGGCAGGCTGCCCAACGGCGTCGGCCACCGCCAGATAGCGATGGAGCTGAGGGCCGTCGACGGCGAGCGCATAGCGGACAAGACGGTGCTCAAGATGATGCGCGAGATGGGGCTCAGGTGCGGGATCCGCCGCGAGACCGACTACCACAGGTACAACTCCTACAGGGGCGCCGTCGGCGAGGCCTTCGAGAACGTGCTCGGCCGCGACTTCGCGGCGGACGGCCCGTGGCAGAAGATGGGCACCGACGTCACCGAGTTCAGGTGCTCGTTCGGCAAGGCGTACCTCGCCCCCGTCTACGACTTCGGGAGCAAGGAGATCGTGGCCCACTCGATATCCATGCATCCCGACCTCGCCCAGCAGGAGGAGATGCTCGCGATGCTGGCGGAGGCGAAGCCCGCGTGGTCGGAGCCGATCATGCAGATGGACATGGGATGGCAGTACCAGCACGCCGACTTCGTCGCGGCGCTCAAGGGGATGGGCGTGGTCCAGAGCATGTCCAGGAAGGGGAACTGCCTGGACAACGCATGCACGGAGGGGATGTTCGGCCACCTGAAGGACGAGTTCCTCCGCGGGCGCGACTGGGACACGTTCGAGGCGTTCAAGGCGGACCTGGAGGACTACGTCCGCCACTGGAACCACGTGAGGCGCCAGGTCGGGCTGAAGGGCCTGACCCCGGTGGAGTTCCGGGAGCAGGCCCTTCGGGAGGCCGCCTAGCGGTTATGATTTATCGCGTCCAAGTTTCGGGGCGCAGTTCAATCGTCTTGTCGGGGCACTCGTTGTTTCAGCAGTGTTCCGGGCACGCTAACGCATGTCGATGAAGACCCATGCGCCCAGCGTTCCCGCATGGCATGCGATGCTGCCATCCGGAAAATCGAGCTCGTTGGATATGCCGCGATCGCTCAGGAGCGGCAGCGGCGCATGATCGAGCTCCCAGCGCATATGCTTTTCCGACACCACGCAGCCGCAGCTCAAGGGCATGAAGGAGAAACGGCAGCCGCGGTACGCGCCCACATCCCAGGTATCGCCGGCGTGCAGGATGCGCCCTATGAACCCGTCTTCGCGCAGCTCGACTGAACCCGGCCAGGCGCACAGGCGTCCAAGTGCCGCCAACATGTGGTCGGGACGTCCGCCGGACAGGCAAGTGGCCACGATATCGACGACGCCGTAGCGCTCTCGAATGGCACGCAAGGCGAGTTCGAGGTCGGTCGCGTCCTTATGAGGGTCATAGCGCTCGATCTCGCAGCGCGCGCCATCGATGACAAACGAGGATCCGCCACCGGATTCGATGGCCGCGGCCGTCTTGGGACTCGCAGAATCCACGTCGCCGCAGAAAAGCTGCGGGTGCAACCCAGCGGCGAGGATCGCATCCATCCCGCCGTCGACGGCGACGACAACCTCGCAGCCATCAGCCGCCTTCCTCAGCAAGCCGATAGAAGCACGTTCGGGGGAACCCCCTGCCACCAGCACGCGCATCAGAACCCTCCGTAGGCCAGGATATCGGCAAGTGCGAGCTCCTCGAACTCATCGATGAACAGCTCGCAGCTAGCCATCACATCGCGGCGCGCGCTTCGACCGCTGGGGTCGAAGATGCCGACCCGGCGATAGCCGCCGGCGCCGGCGCCGGAAAGCCCGAAGAGCGCGTCCTCGAATACCCACACGTCGCAGGGATCGCAATCGACTACGAGATGCGCATCGCGCAGGCGCGAGAGTGCAAGGTCGTAGATATCGGGGAAGCCCTTGGGACGCGGGGCCTCGGCCGTGGTGGTGATGCCCGAGAAATACCCGGCCATGTCGTTGTGTTCGAGGCCGATCTGCACCAGGTGGCTCGGCGTAGACGTAGCGATGCACATGGGAATGCCAGCCGCACGGGCCTCGTCTAGGAACGCGCGAACCCCCGCACGGGCCTCGATCTGCGTTGCGTAGCGATCGCGCAGCATGGACTCGAGCTCGGCGTACACGGCATCGCCCGACTCGCCGATTCCCCACACATCGTGATACGCATGGCACTCCGCTTCGAGCGAGAGGTGCTCGAAGCGGGCAAAATCGCTCGGCGTAAGCGAGAAACCGTAGCGCGCCAGCAGCTCGGGTTGGATACCGAGCCACATGCCCATCGAATCGAGCAGGGTGCCGTCGCAATCGAAGATAAACGCTTTAGGCGTACTCATTGGTCCATCCTTTACATGCTGTGCACGGTTAAGAAACAGAATTTTTAAAATTGTAAAATATACTACAAGATATGAACTTTGCCGTAACGAATTTCGTTGAACTGCTGCCGACGTCATTACGACGCCTGAACATTGAATGCTAGGTTTCTATGCAACAGATTGCTCAATACCGCCTTTTAACAGGACATATGTCGTTCAACGAAATAATCGGCCCGTCTGGGCTCTTGTCGAAGAAAAGCATACTCTACCGTGCTACATTATCCAAGTGTCACAGGTTCCACACATGCAAGACTGTGGAGCAGATACTGCCCGACCTCGTTCGTCGTATGCATGTTGAGCCCGCGACCTGCCTTACGTAGGAGACGCGGCGCAGCCGCATGTAGGATGGGACGGTCACTTTGAGCACGAAGAACGCTGCCAACTCAACCGAGCAGCCCTGCCTCATGATCACCGAAGACGATCTTCATCTCTTCTCGGAGGGTTCCTGGCAACGAAGCTGGGAGAAGATGGGTGCGCACCCCGCTATCAAAGATGGAATCCAGGGCTGGTCGTTCTGCGTATGGGCCCCCGAAGTTGCAAGCGTGCACGTCGTAGGCGATTTCAACGGCTGGAACGCGACGGCAACTCCGCTCGAACGCATCATGGATAGCGGCTTGTGGCATGGGTTTATCCCCGGCCTCAACCAAGGCGACCTCTATAAATACGTTATCGAGACCAGCGAGGGAGAACTGCTCTATAAAGCGGACCCCTATGCATTTTATTCCGAAGTGGCCCCCGGCACTGCATCACGGCTGTGGGACCTCAGCGGTTATGCCTGGAAAGATGCTGCGTGGCTGCGCAAGCGCTCCAAGCGCGACCACATGCACACCCCGCTCAACATCTACGAGGTCCATCTGGGCTCCTGGAAGCGCCATGGAAACGAACCCCAGGGCGAGCCGCGTGAGGATGGCACCTATCCCGGCCCGGGCGACCCCTTCCCGGCACAGCGCGGTACGTTCTACTCGTACGACGACCTCTCGGTCGAGCTCGTTGCCTATGTCAAGAATATGGGATACACCCATATCGAGGTCATGCCCGTTATGGAGCATCCCTTCGACGGATCTTGGGGTTACCAGGGAACAGGCTATTACGCGGCAACCGCCCGCTACGGCACCCCGCAGCAATTCATGCACTTCGTCGATGCATGTCACAAGGCCGGCATCGGCGTGATTCTCGACTGGGTCCCCGGCGGTTTTTGCGCGGATGCGCAGGGCCTTGCGACCTTCAATGGATCCATGCTCTATGAGCGCGAGGTCCATCCCAACTGGGGTACGCATAAATTCGATTTCGGTCGACCCGAGGTCGTGAGCTTCCTGCTCTCCAACGCGCTGTTCTGGATCGACATGTTCCATGCCGACGGCATCCGCATGGACGGCGTTTCCAGCATGCTCTACCTCAATTTCGGCGTAGACAACCCGGCCGATAAAAAGTTCAACAAATTCGGCACCGAGGAAGACCTCGATGCTTCGGCATTTATTCGCACCGTCAACGAGGCCGTTGGCGAAACGCATCCCGACGTCATGATGATCGCCGAGGAGTCTACCGCCTGGCCGCTCGTAACCTACCCACCAGCCGACGGCGGCCTGGGCTTTCACTACAAGTGGGACATGGGATGGATGAACGACACGCTGCACTACATGCAGACCGATTTCCCTTGGCGCCCGGGCAACCATCGACTGCTCACGTTCTCGATGATGTACGCCTTCAACGAGAACTTCGTCTTGCCCCTTAGCCACGACGAAGTCGTCAACGGCAAGTGCTCGCTCATCGGACGTATGCCGGGAGATCCGTGGCGACAGTTCGCCGGCCTTCGCAACCTCGCGTTTTACCAGATGATGCATCCGGGCGCCAAGCTCAACTTCATGGGCAACGAGCTTGGCATGTTCATCGAATGGCGTTATTACGAGTCGCTTCAGTGGTTCCTCGCCCGCGATTTCGAGACGCATGCGCACCAGCAGGCATTCATCGAAGCCCTCAACCACCTCTATCTCAAAGAGGCGGGCCTGTGGCACTTCGCATACGATGCGCAGGGCTTCGAGTGGATCGACGCGGACAACGACAAGCAATCCATCATTTCCTTCGTGCGCCGCGGCAAGAAACCGGCCGACGACCTGGTGATCATCATCAACTTCGATCCCGCGTCCTACGAGACGTTCCGCATGGGCGTTCCGCGCGAAGGCGACTGGAAGCTCGTGTTCAATACCGACGATCCCGCTTTCGGCGGCAGCGGCTATCCCGTAGTCGAGATGGCATCCAGTAGGCCCGAAGCTTGGAACGGCCGGGACGACTCCATCGAGATCTCGCTTCCCGGCATGGGCGGCCTGGTCTACAAGCGTTCGCGCGCCTCCTCTTACGTCTCTCCGACAAAGGCGAAAGCCGTTCATACCAAGAAAGCTCCTGCGCCCAAAAAGGCGGCACCCAAACGTACCCGTACGAAGAAGTAGAGGGCGGAGCATTCCGTCCGCGTCTTCACTGGGGGCGTGTGGCAACGACGCCCCCATGTTATCTGAAAGGAAACCATGAATACGATTTTCGAAAACAAGGAAACGTTCATCGAGGAGTATCGCGAGGCGGTCAAGGAGCTCTCTGGCAAGAGCTTCGAGATCACCAGCGATATCGACCGCTTCAACGCGCTAGCCGGCCTTATCGCCTCGAAGGCGCGCGCCGTTTCGGCCGAAACCGACAAGCGCTTTGCCAAGGATGGAAAGAAGCGCGTCTACTACTTCTCGATCGAGTTCCTCATCGGTCGCCTCCTCGACAACTACCTCATCAACTTCGGTATTCGCGACATGGTGGCCGATGCCCTCTCGGAGATGGGATGCGACCTCGACAAGCTTTGCGACCTCGAGCCCGATGCAGCGCTGGGCAACGGCGGCCTCGGCCGCCTGGCAGCCTGCTTCCTGGACTCCATGGCCCACGAGGGCATCGCTGGATACGGTAACGGCATGCGCTATCGCTACGGACTGTTCAAGCAGGAGATCGTGAACGGACGCCAGGTCGAAGTAGCCGATGAGTGGCTCTCCAAGGGCTATCCGTGGGAGGTTCGCCGCCCCGATAAAGCCGTGCGCATCGGCTTCGGCGGCCACGTCGTCTCGCATGCCGAGGGCGACCGCACCTTCTACGATGTGGTCGACACGCAGGATGTCCTGGCCGTGCCCTACGACATTCCCGTGGTGGGCTTTGGCGGCGAGACCGTCAACAAGCTTCGTGTTTGGAGCGCCGAGCCCATCGACGAGCACTTCGACCTCGACGCCTTCAACCGCGGCGAGTACGCAAATGCCGATGCCAGCCGCGCCGATGCTGAAGCGATCTCGGCCATCCTCTACCCCAACGACGCCGGCGAACATGGTCGCCTCCTGCGCCTTAAGCAGGAATACCTGTTCGTAGCCGCAGGCCTTAAGACCGCCCTCGACGTCTTCCGTCGCGAGCATGGCAACGATTGGGCAAAGCTCCCCGAATACGTTGCCATCCATACCAACGACACCCATCCCGCAATGTGCGGCCCGGAGCTCATGCGCATCCTCATGGACGAGGAGCGCCTCACCTGGGACGAGGCATGGGATATCGTCACCAAGACGATTTCCTACACCAACCACACCATCCTGCCCGAAGCGCTCGAGAAGTGGCCCATCGCAACGTTCAAGAAGCTGCTCCCCCGCGTATACGACATCATCGACGAGATCAACCGCCGTTGGCGCGACGGATTTGACACCACCCAGGACGGATGGCAGGAACGCCTGCGCAAGACCTCGGTGCTCTGGGACGGAGAGGTCCGCATGGCCAATCTCTCCGTCATCTGCAGCCACTCCGTAAACGGTGTCGCCAAGATCCACACCGATATCCTTGAGCGCTCCGTCCTCAACGATTTCTATGCGCTCACGCCGGAGAAGTTCAACAACAAGACCAACGGCATCACGCCTCGACGCTTCCTCGCCGAAGCAAACCCGTCCTATGCCAAGCTCATCACCGAGGCCATCGGCGATGGATGGCTCGATGACGCCGAGGAACTCAAAAAGCTCGTCGACTTCGAAAACGACCCCTCGTTCCTCAAGCGCGTCGGCCATTCCAAGCGCCAGAACAAGATTC
>NZ_JADNJJ010000015.1:0-11670 GCF_015554865.1 Collinsella sp. D33t1_170424_A12
CCCGGCCGTACGCGGTAGCTCCGCGGACGGCCGGGCCGGTTTTGCCTCTTGACAATGTTCAACTCATATTAAAGGGGGAGGCTCGCACCCCTCCCTTCTACCTCCATGTGGAGCAGATGCGAGCTCGGCTAGAGATTGAGGCTCGCGACCGGTCTGCCTGTTGATGTGCAAAATTGGACGAGGTTCCGGATGGCGATCTGAGAGGCCAACGGCGTCCGCCGCAGCATATCCCTAAAGGGAAGGGGTGGGGACAACGCACGGGCGGAGGGGTTCTTCGGAACGCTCAGGCAGGAGTTCTACTACGCCCGGGATTGGTCGGGGATCACGGTTGAGGTGTTCACGGCCGCTCTCGACGCTTGGCTGAGGTGGTTCCGGTCGGGTGTATCTCGTAGGCTCTGGGGAGGATGACGCCGGACGAGTACCGCGCTTCGCTGGGCTACCCGGTGCAGGATGTACAGGAAAACGTCTGTAGTTCCGACGGCTGCTTCGTGCCGGATTATTCCGATCTGGTATTTCTTGGTTCCGTTGGCGAAACGAGAGCCGAGCGGATGCCTTGCTTAGCTAGTAGGGTGACGTGTTTGGTCATTCATTTAGCTGAAAGGATGTCAATTATTCGTATTAAGAAGCGGTAACCAGACAAGTAGTCTCCTGGTAAGCATCAGCATCGATTGGGATGCGGCATCGGTGCACCCTTCAATATCGATGACAATTGGGTATGCATACGCTGTGATTTGATATCGGGGGCGCAGGATGTGGCTGTTTAGCTCGGAAAAGGGAAGGTTGTAGCGTGATCCAGAAAGAGCACGGACGCATGGAAAGGGTTTTGGCGGCAATTGGGAATGGGTTGCGAACGCGCATCAGATTGCGCTTCAACCTGATGCGCTTATGCATATAGCGATTGACATGTTAATGGGATAGCTGGCATGCTTTGATGATTCCATAAGTGTGCAGATGGTGGAAGACGCTGTGGCTACGGTTAACAGGAAGGCGCACCAATCGAGGGGAAGGTCTAACGGTATCCGCTCGTCATTTCTTTCGGTGAAGTATGTGTCGGTACTCGCCGCGGTGGAATAGTGACCAACCACAGCTTTATGTCGACTATGTAGTAACAAGTATATGTGAGTTGTCGCAAGGTGGTATATGATTCGAGGAGCATGATTCTTTGAGTTGTTGGGAGGTCGCATGCATAGGTACGGTTTATTATGGATTGACGAAGAAGCTTTGTTTCAGGTTACTCGCAATACATTCAAAAATGCAATCTTAAAGAAGGATGCACTGCCTCTCGATCCGTTTTCAACCATTGCTCAGGCTGAGATATTTGATTGTTCTGTCGACGATGTGATTACTTTTGACGAGATGCGAGCAAAGAATAAATCTTTGTCGAATGCAATCGGACTTTGGCATCAGCGAGTGTTAGGCCTTTCTCCTCATTTTGAGGAGCTTGGAGCTTCTGGCGGAGTTGTTGATCTTAAGAGCGTTTCGGGTTTTGTGCATCCAGTTTATAGAAAACCCCTGTATCTAGAAGTCAAGAATCGCTTTAATACGATTAAGAGTTCTGACGAGAAGATTGTTTGGGATAAGCTTGATGAAATTGCTCGTTGCAATGCTGCTATCTCCTACCTTGTTCAAATCGTCCCCGCATCTCCAGATGCATACGATAAGCCATGGGAGCCTTCTGGGCGTAAACCGAAGGACTTTGTCCGCGTTTGCGATGGCGTTACTGCTTATGCCCTTGCTTTCGATAGGGATGATGCTTTATATCGAGTTTTTCATGCTCTACCTGGTATTCTTGCTGATGTGATTGTTGATTACGGTCTTGCGGTTCCGCATGCGCTTTGTGAAGTTGATTTGGACGGGGTTTTTAATGCAGTGATGCCCAGTGCTCCCAAGAACTAAGGCAAGCTCCTTTGTTATAATAACCAATGCATAGGTAAAGGTTATTATGGGGTAATGGATATGAAACTCAATGCAATCACTGCAGCAGACGCAGCTCATCTGTTGGGCGTGTCTGTGGACACCATTCGGCGATGGGATAAGCTCGGTCTGATTAAGTCAGTTCGAGATGGTAGGAACCGTCGGTTGTTTTCAACGCAAGAGCTTGAGCGAGTAAAGCATAAACTCGAGGGAGGGGTCTCTTGTCAGTTTTCCGTATTAAGGAGTGATAAGCAGTACGAGACGGCAACTTGTATTGACTTGTTTGCCGGGGCTGGTGGAACGGCACTTGGGTTTCATAATGCTGGTCTGAATCACATTTACCTTAATGAGCTTGACAGCAGAGCTGCGGAGACTTTGCGAAGGAATAGCGAGTCTCATGGACTTGACTGGACAATTGATAACTCTGATGTTCGTACCGTTGATTTTGCAGGTATGCATGCCGAGGTAATTCAGGCGGGATTTCCCTGCCAGGCATTCAGCTATGCTGGAAAAAGTCGAGGTTTTGAAGATACGCGCGGAACGCTATTTTTTGAGTTTGCACGTGCAATAAAGGATGTTAAACCAAAGGTTGCGATAGGCGAGAATGTGCGTGGGCTGTTGAGGCACGATGGGGGGCGAACCCTGTCAACCATGATGGATACCCTCGATCAGCTTGGATATCGCGCGACCTATAGGGTTCTTCGCTCTCAGTATCTGGATGTACCGCAGAAAAGGGAGCGGCTTATTATTTTTGCTATAAGAAAAGATTTGGATATACCTTATGTTTTTCCGAAAGAAAAAGATTATTTTATTTCACTAAGAGAGGCGTTAAAAGATTGCCCTGCTTCGGAGGGGCAAAGCTATCCTGAGAAAAAGAAAAAGATAATGGATCTCATTCCCGAAGGTGGTTACTGGAAGGATTTGTCCGATGACCTTCAACGAGAGTATATGGGGGCGAGCTACTTTCTAACAGGTGGAAAGACTGGAATGGCACGTCGGCTGTCCTGGGATCAACCAAGTCTTACGCTTACATGCTCTCCAGCTCAAAAACAAACGGAGCGTTGCCATCCTTCAGAAACAAGACCATTAACAGTCCGTGAGTATGCAAGAATTCAAACCTTCCCTGATGATTGGGAGTTTTGCGGAAGTATGGCGCAAAAATACAAACAAATCGGTAATGCTGTACCCGTTAACTTGGGCTATCACGTTGGCCGTTGCGTTCTTGCGGCTTTGGGGTACATTCCGATTACGGATGATATGGAAGTGATATATCCAAATAGTAATTAGCGTTAAGGGTTCTTTGGACGGGATTGCGGGGGTATTCTTGGGTTTATGCGACATGAGTGCAGGTACTTTGAAATGTATGCATTGCTTGTTTGGTAATCTTTATTTTGATCAAGCAAGAAGGACTTCGCGGGATTAATGCCTTAAGGGATGTTGTATGTAAGGTCTTTATTCATGTTGATTGCGAGGGCTTCACTATACTTATTTGCATTTTCATCGGTACGCGCTTAACGGCGGTTTTCATTCTTGCTGCATATCTGGATACTTTAATTCGGGCGGTGGGGATCAAGTAGCGGGAAGGATGCGCCATGCGGACGTCATCGAAAGGCCTGTTGCCTGATCTTTTGCGGTAATCATGGCCTTTAGGTTTCTAGGGTTCGCAAGAATCATGGGATGTAAACTAATCTCGTTCAGGATGAGCACCAATTCTTCGAGCTGTTCGTTTTCGATTGTTGGCGAGGCGATGATTTCTTGCAGCCGGTTACGGTATCGAGTTAGATCCGCTCGGGTGATTACGCGATCGTGCTGGTATCTATGGAACCTGATGCTGTCTGCATTGATTTCGCAGTTGAGAATCGACTTGCTTTGTATCTGAAAGTCGGCATATTCAACGTGTAGGGTTGTTCGTGCAAAGGGCGTATCCCCGAGCAGTATGCTTATGATGCCTATCAGATAGAGACAAATTGTAAGGATGCTTGGATTCATAGCTTCATTTCATATCGTAGTTTGTCAAGATTGTAGGGCGGTATCGAGGTTTTGTCCGGCCTTCTTCATGACATCGTCTCTTCGAAAGGACTCCTCCATGATCTGGTTTACCGCCGATACGCATTTCGGTCACAGCAACAGCCTCGGTGGCAACCAGCGCCCGTTCGATACCATCGGCCAGATGAATGCGAGGCTCATCACTGCTATCAACGATCGCGTGAGCTCTCGCGATACGCTCTACATGCTGGGTGACTTCTCGTACCGAACCTCCGTGGCGGATGCGTTGCGCCTGCGCGAGCGCATCAACTGCGAGCATGTGCGTCTCATTCGTGGCAACCACGATAAGGATTGGGGTTTGTTGGAGCCGCCGGTGCGCGACGCTGCCCGGAACGGGAAAGGCCGCGCTAAAAAGGGGAGCGCTCCTACGACAAGTTCGGTGTCCGCCGTAACTCCCGGTGCCGCGGCTGCCGACGGCCCCTTCGAAGCCGTGCTCGACTATTTCGAGCTCAAGCCGGGCGAGTGCCACGGCACGCGCATGGTGCTCTCGCATTACCCCATGCTCAGCTGGAACGGCAAGCGCCGCGGGTCCATTCAGCTCCATGGACACATCCATGCCGATCCCGCGTACAACGAGCGCAACCGTTCCCGCGGCATCCTGCGCTACGACGTGGGCGTGGATGCCAACGGCTATGCACCGGTGAGTCGCGACGACATCCTCGACTTCTTCCGCGGCGTCGACCCGGCGCAGATCGGTTTCGCCGAGGACGAGGCGGGCGCTGGCGCGTAGCGCGCCTGCTTGCGAAATCCGTGTCCGCACGAACCCGTATGGTGGTCTCAACAGCCAAGGGGCATCCCGTAGACGTGGTGCCCCGGCGCGGTCGCGGCAGGTGCGGCCGCGCTCCCAGGTAAAAGGAGGGCCATCATGTACGAGCCGTCACGCAACATCATGAACTTCTACGTCGCGGGATTCCAGTATCACGAGGGCGCGCTGGTCTTATCGCAGCTCAAGCCCGGCGACGAGCTCACGCTCGAGGCGCAGCCCGATAACCCGCACGATGCCGATGCGATCGCTATCAAGGCCGCGGCGAGATGCTGGGCTACGTTCCCGCCGATCTGAACGGCAAGCTCTCGGTGCTGTTCCACTACGGCCACGCGTCCATCTTCGAGTGCCGCGTCATGCAGGTCGCGCCCGAGAACGATCCCTGGAAGCAGCTTCGCGTGGCGATCTACGTGAAGGACGCGCGCTAGGATTTAGGCTGCCTGCCACCGCGTCTGCACGAGCGGCTATAGTGGGAGCTGTGAAAACGTGCTCGGGCGGACCGGGCGGGGGAGCGAGGAGCGCAGATGAATCAGATTGCATGTCCCAACTGTGGAACCGTTATCAACCTCGATGAGAGCGACTACGAGGGCATCGTCCGCCAGGTGCGCGACGAGCAGTTCGCGCGCGAGGTGGAGGAGCGCGCCGCATCCCTGCGTCGTGAGAAGGACCAGGCGCTCGAGCTCGCGCGTGCCAATGCCGCCAGCGAGCTCGAGAAGACCCGTTCGGAGCTCCAGGCGGTGCTTCAGCAGGAGCGTGCACGTGCGGCATATGAGCTGCAAGAGGCGAAAGCGGTCGCCGATCGCGCCCTTCAGCAGGCTCAAACGAAGGCGGCTTCAGAGCTCCAGCAGGAGCGCGCCCAGGCAGCGTCGGACCTGCAGCAAGCTCGTGCCCGGGCTGAGTCCGAGCTCCAGAAGATTCGCTCGAATGCCGCCGCGGAGCTTCAAAAGTCGCAGGCCGAAGCAGCGTCTGAGCTGCAGAAGAGCTTGGCCGAGCGCGACGCTCGCCTAGCCGAGCTCTCAGCCAAGCTCGAGGCTGCGGATGCCGCTCGCGAAGCGGCGCGCGAGCAGGCAGCCTCGCAGGCGCGCGAAGAGACGAGACAGGCGGCGGCCGACCTGCAGCGCGAGGTCGATGCCTTGAAGGCGGAGCTCGCCAATGCGAATACCAACCGCGAACTTGCCTTGCAGGCGGCGCGCGCCGAAGCGGAGCAGCGCCTGCAGTCCGTCCAGGCGGAGGCGGATCGAAAGCTCCAAGAATCGCAGGTGCGTGCAGCCGAGCAGCTCCAATCCGCTCAGGTCGACGCCGAACGCGTCTTGCAGGAGGCGCGTTCGAAGGCGGCCCAGCAGCTCCAAGCCGCTGAATCCGAGGCGGCGCTTAAGTTCCAAACCATGATGAGCCAGGGGCAGCGCGAGGCCGAGGAGCTGCGTGCGCGGTTGCGCGAGCAGGAGGCGCAAGCCAAGATGGCCCAGATGCAGGCCGTGGCCGCTATGGAACGCGAGCGCGATAAGGCGGTCTCCGCGCTGGGGCGCGAGCAGGCTGCACGCGAGCTCGAGCGCACGCAGGCGCAAACCGATCTTGAACACAAGCTGGCGGAGGCGAAGACGGCGAACGAGGCTATCATCCGCTACAAGGACGAGGAGATCGAGCGCCTGCGCGATATGAAGGCGCGCTTGTCCACGAAGATGGTGGGCGAGACGCTCGAGCAGCACTGCGAGACGGCATTCAACCGCCTGCGCATGACCGCCTTTCCGCGTGCGTATTTCGAGAAGGACAACGATGCGTCCGAGGGCACCAAGGGCGATTTCATCTTCCGCGAGTGCGATGAGGACGGTAACGAGATCATCTCCATCATGTTCGAGATGAAGAACGAAAACGACACCACGGCTACCAAGCACAAGAACGAGGACTTCTTCAAGAAGCTCGACCACGACCGCCGCGCCAAGGGTTGCGAATATGCGGTGCTGGTCACGCTGCTCGAGCCGGAAAGCGAGCTGTACAACGCCGGTATCGTGGACGTGAGCTACCGCTACGAAAAGATGTACGTCATCCGCCCGCAGTTCTTCATCCCCATGATCACGCTGCTGCGCAACGCCGCCATGAATTCACTTGCCTACAAGCAGGAGCTCGCGCTCGTACGCCAGCAGAATATCGACGTCACCGGGTTCGAGGAGAAGCTGGAGAGCTTCCAGACCCGCTTCGGCAGGAACTACGACCTGGCAAGCCGCAAGTTCCAAACGGCTATCGAGGAGATCGATACCACTATCAAGCACTTGCAGAAGGTCAAAGAGAACCTGATCTCGAGTGAAAACAACCTGCGCTTGGCCAACGACAAGGCACAGGAGCTCACTATTCGCAAGCTTACCTGGGGCAACAAGACCATGAAGGCGAAGTTCGACGAGGCGCGCGAGAAGGAAGAGCGTGCCGCGCGCGAAGGTGTCACCATCGAGGAGGCGCCCGGGGCCGAACCCGATCCCGCCGACAGCTATGAGGTGTAGGCGGTTTTGAAAACGCCGCCCCCCAGGGTGTAGATGGCTCGCATCGCGACAAGAACGAAGATCACCATACGGCGTATTACGGCGAAATCGTCGATGCATATATCATTCGGTAGGCTTGTTGCCTGTTGAAAACACCGATGTAAAGAAGAAAACGGGAGGCCCGCGCGATGCGAGCCTCCCGTTTGCATGGGCTTAAAGAATGTAAGCGTGTGTTCGGTTTAGCCGAAGTAGCGCTCCAGCAGGCCGGCGAAAGCCTTGCCGTGGCGGGCCTCGTCACGAGCCATCTCGTGGACGGTGTCGTGGATGGCGTCCAGGCCGGCGGCCTTGGCGCGCTTGGCGAGGTCGAACTTGCCGGCGGTGGCGCCGTTCTCGGCCTCGACGCGCATCTCGAGGTTCTTCTTGGTGGAGGTGGTCACAACCTCGCCCAGGAGCTCGGCGAACTTGGAAGCGTGCTCGGCCTCCTCAAAGGCGGCCTTCTCCCAGTACAGACCGATCTCGGGATAGCCCTCGCGGTGGGCAACACGGGCCATGGCCAGGTACATGCCGACCTCGGTGCACTCGCCCTCGAAGTTAGCGCGGAGGTCCATGATGATGTCCTCGGTGACGCCCTCCTCGTGAGCAACGCCCACGATGTGCTCGGCGGCCCAGCTCATCTTGCCCTCCTCGACCTTGGTGAAGCGGTCACCGGAAACGCCGCACTGGGGGCACTTGAAATCGGCGGGCAGCTCCTCGCCGTCGAACTCCTCAACGTAACCGCAAACGGGGCATACAAACTTCATGACCTTCTCCATTCGGTCGCAGACGAATGCGCGGCGCTTGGCCTGATGTTCCTCTCCAGGCAACCGCGACTTGGTACGTGACCCATTATGTCCTAATGGCCCCTATCTAGATTCATATTGATACTCATTCTCAAAAACATCGCAATAAGTAAACCAAGGCTTACAAAAAGGAGTCATGCAGAGGTGTGAAAGGGGTAGAAAAAGGAATGGAGGAAAGTTGTCTCTTGCCGTATAAGCTGCAGGTCGTGCATGCTATACATGAACAAATAGGGAGTGGGCTCATCTCGATGGACCGTTCGGAGGGGAGATCGATGAGGGTTTATATTTCGCTCGATGTTCCAGACCAGCTACGACGCGAGCTATGCGCGTGCACGGAGCGGCTATCCGATCACTTGCTCGGTCGATTCGTGCCCTGCGAGTCCTACCATCTCACGCTTGCGTTCATGGGGGAGCTGGACGAGGGCCAGGTTGATGATGCGGTCGCGGCTCTCAACGACCTGGCGGCGCAAGCCGCTCCCGCGATTCTTGCCCCATCGCAGCTGGGGACGTTCGGCAAGCCTATCGACTCGGTTTTGTGGATGGGCGTGGAGCCCCGCACGGAGCTGCTTGTTCTGGCCGAACGGCTTCGCTCGGCGCTGGCAGGGCGCGGCCTGCCGTTCGATCCCCACGAATTCGTGCCCCATATCACGCTTGCGCGCCATGCGCGCGTGCTCTGCGACGCGCTTCCGCATCTCGAGCCGCCTCAGCCCGTCGTTGCAACCACCGTGGGACTCTATGCAAGCACGTTGGGGGCGAGCGGTCCTACATACACGCTCGTGCATCGTTGCGCGCTCGACGGCTAGCTCCTGTGTGAAGCGGGTCAAGGCCGTGGCGCGTGCGAGCTGGGGCATACGTTGATTTCGTCTGAATATGCTTGCATCCAGCGGCGTGCGAGCGGTTGTTATTCGATATACTTTCTTGCAGTTTCAAGCCTTACACGTTGAGGAGGATTCCACATGGATCTTAACAAGCGTCCCGACGACATGGTTCGCATCACCACCCCCGAGCTCGCTCAGGCCTTCATCGAGGAGCAGGTGGCGGTGTGCCGCGAGCAGATCGGCGACAAGAACGTGCTGCTCGCCCTGTCCGGCGGCGTTGACAGCTCGGTCGTGGCGGCCCTCCTCATCAAGGCCGTTGGCAAGCAGCTCATCTGCGTTCACGTGAACCACGGCCTCATGCGCAAGGGCGAGTCCGAGCAGGTCGTCGACGTGTTCCGCAACCAGCTGGACGCCAACCTCGTGTACGTCGACGCCACCGACCGCTTCCTTGGCCTGCTCGACGGCGTTGCAGAGCCCGAGACCAAGCGCAAGATCATCGGTGCCGAGTTCATCCGCGTCTTCGAGGAGGAGGCCCGCAAGGTGGGCGACCAGGTGAGCTTCCTGGCTCAGGGCACCATCTACCCCGACATCCTCGAGTCCGACGGCGTGAAGGCGCATCATAACGTGGGCGGCCTGCCCGACGACCTGCAGTTCGAGCTCTGCGAGCCCGTTCGCCTGCTGTACAAGGACGAGGTTCGCGTGGTCGGCCGCGAGCTCGGCCTGCCCGAGAACATGGTCGAGCGCCAGCCGTTCCCCGGTCCCGGCCTGGGCGTGCGCTGCCTCGGTGCCATCACCCGCGATCGTCTGGAGGCCCTGCGCGAGGCCGACGCCATCCTGCGCGAGGAGTTCGCCAACGCGGGCCTCGAGGGCAAGGTGTGGCAGTACTTCGTCTCCGTGCCGGACTTCCGCGTCACCGGCGTGAAGGACGACAAGCGCCTTTACGAGTGGCCGGCGTTCATCCGCGCCGTCAACACCGTCGACGCCATGACCGCCGAGGTGCCCGAGCTTGACTGGGCGCTCCTCAAGAAGATCGGCGATCGCATCGCTTCCGAGGTCCCCGGCATCTGCCGCGTTCTGTACGATCTCACGCCGAAGCCCTGCGGCACCATCGAGTTCGAGTAACCAGCGGTTGCCCGCCGCTTACATGCGTAGCGAGAGCCTTTGTCCTTGCGGCAAAGGCTCTTTTGCTATCCCGGCGCGGCTGCGCGTAGCCGCGCCGGACGGTGGCCGCGCCCCCGGTTGGCTGGATGCTAGGAAACCTGAACGGAGCCGCCTTCGATGGCCCATGTGATGCTCGTGCACGCGCGCAAGAATGCGCGATCGTGGCTGACGAGCAGCAATGCGCCTGCAAATCCAGCAAGAGCTTGCTCGAGGGCTTCGACCGAATGCAGGTCGAGGTGATTGGTGGGCTCGTCCATGATGATGAGCGAAGGCCGCTCAAGAAGCCCAAGGCCGATCATGAGCTTTCGCATCTCCCCGGGGCTGGTTGCGGTGCCTTCCAAGACGTGGTCGGGATCGGAGTTCAGTCGGGCTATGCTCGACAGCACGCGTCCTCGATCCGCCGTGTTCAGCCTGCGAAGCCCTTGCAACGCCCGTATGCACTGCTGGGCGGTTGGCTCTTGGGGGATGTCTAGTACGCAGAGTCCGTTGGCGCTCCTCCAGCATCCGGCGACGGGAGGCGCGCGCCGTGTGGTCGAATCGAGATAGCCGGCTTCCTCGCAGGCGAGCAGCCGCCGGATGTGGTCGAGCAGGGTCGTCTTGCCGGCGCCGTTGGGCCCTGCAAGCGCTATGTGGTCCGTGTTGCCCACGTAGAGATCGGGTAGCGCGAGCTCTCCCGGTCCGCAGGGAATGGCGCTCGCTGGCACGTGCGCGATGGTTTTGCGCGGGCTGGGCGACGCCTCTAGGAAGAGGTTGCCGTCGTAGCGTTTGGGCGCGAACGCCGCGTCCACGCGCGCTCGGGCGTCGGCCATGCGTCCGTCCATCTGTCGGGCGAGTTTGCCGCGCGCGCCGTCCTGGCCCGTGAAGACGGCAAGGTCTATCTTGGCCCGCCCGCTTTTATCTTTTGGGTCGAGCCGTCGCTTTGATCGCCGCGCATCGGCCCGCGCGGCCTCTTGGGAGCGGGCTTGCCGTTCGGCTGCCAGGCGCGCAAGCTCGGCTTGAGCGCTCGCGCGTTCGTGCACGATTTCCCGCCGCTCGCGCTCGGCCTGGTCGTGTATGGCGGTATAGCCGCCCGGACGCATTATCAGCCGCGTTTGGCCGCGGGGGCCGCTGGGCTCGAACGAAACGCATTGCCGAACGAGTGCATCGAGCAAGTCGCGGTCGTGGCTCACGAGGATGCCGATGCCGCGAAAGCCCGCTAGGGCATCGGCGAGCTCGGCACGCGCGGGCGCATCGAGGTGGTTGGTCGGCTCGTCGATGGCGAGCACGTCGGGGCGCTGCCAGAGGGCGCAGGCGATCTGCAGCTTTTTGCGCTCGCCGAAGCTGAGCTCGCCCCAGCGCCAGGGCATGTCGTCGGCGAGTCGGAAGCGCTCGCGCAGGGCGCGGGCATCGCGGCCGAAATCGAGGGCGAAATCGGGCAGGCAATCGGGTCGCGCGTCCGCTTCCTGCGGGCAGTAGACGCAGAAGAGGCCGCGCGTGACCGAGCCGGCATCGGGCTCGATGAGGCCGCAGGCGATGCGGGCGAGCGTCGACTTGCCGCATCCGTTGTCGCCCAGCAGGCCGGTCCAGCCCTGTGCGAAGGCTATGGTCACGGTATTCAAAATGGGGTCTTGAGCTGCGGGGTGCGTGTAGGACACGCGAGAAAGCGCGAGCTGCATGAA
>NZ_JADNJJ010000094.1:0-6432 GCF_015554865.1 Collinsella sp. D33t1_170424_A12
CTCAAATTAGGGACAGGCACCAATCTGAGAGGCGCCCCGCTCTCAGATTAGGGACAGGCACCAATCTGAGAGGTGCCTCCTGTCGGCTATCTTGACCGGATTGCCTATAGCGTGAGCAGGCCCTGGTCGAAGGCGTTGGGGAAGAGGAACTTGCGACGCTTGGGGCGTCCGTGTTTATCGGTGCCCAGCACCACTTCGATGAAGCCGCCCTCTCGATCGATGTCGATGACCTCGCCGTAACCAAAGGCTTTATGGAACACCGTGTCGCCGGGTTCGAGCGCGTCGAGCTTGGCATCGGTCACTGCAGGCGGCTCGTGCCAGTCGAGTTTGCGCTCCTCCGGATATCCGGCGAGCCACCAGCCTGCGCGGCCTCTCGTAGCCTGGCTGCCGCGGAAGGTGAACTCGAAGCGGGCCCCGCGCTCGGCGAGGGCCGTCATCGCGTCGTCGAGCTCGCCGCCGCCGATCACCCAGAGGTTGCCTCGGTTCGTCTCGCGAAGATCGGTGTAGGTGAGTCCGCGCTCCTCGAGCGCTTCCACGACCCAGTCCCGCCTCGCGCCGTGCGCCGCCTCAGCGCCATGGGCCGCTGCGTCACTTGAGGCGGGGGCGCCGTGGGATGCCGTGACACCGTGCGGGCGCGCATCCACGCCAGCGCTGCCGGCCGAGGACGTTGCGGCACGCACGTGCGCGGCGGCGCCGGGTCCATGGACGGGACGGGACGGAGCGGCAGGTCTAGCGGCACCGCTTCGAGGTCGATTGCGCTCCTCTGTAGACTCGTTGCCCGCAGCCGCCCTCACCAGTCGTCCGGTCTCGTCCAACAGCGTGTCCTGGCGGGCCATCTCCTCGAAGTCCTCTTTGGTCAGGGAGGTGTCGAACAGGCCCACGCGCGCGTCGTAGCTGTGCTTCTCGATGCCGGTGTAGGAAAGGCTGGCGTCCTCATAGCGGCGGAACTTGTACACCGCGTCGTTCATCACGGAATCGCGGAACACCCCGAGCGACACCAGCAGCTCGAAGTCCTTCACCGAGAGGCCCGTGACCTTCTTGAACAGGCCGGGTTCCAGCTGCGTGATGACCTCTTTCAGGCTCTGCTCGCGGTAATCGGTGAGGTACATGAACACGGGGATGCGCGTGGCGAACTTGATCAGCTTCTCCTGGATCTGCTTGCGCTTGCTCTTGAATTCTTTCTCCTCTTCGGAGAGCTCCTTCTTCTCCTTCTTGCTAAGCTCGCCGCCCTCCTTCTTGACCTTCTTGACGTGCTCGGACTTGTTGATGATGGTCTCGATGTCGTCGTTCAGGCTGCGGAAGCCCTCGATATTGCTGAGGGCGCGCATGGCCTCGGCGTTGTCGAGCAGACGGCGCAGCGTGTCGTTGTCCACGTTGACCAAAAGCGCGCTCTCCCAGCGGCGCGCCAGCAGCGTGGCCGAGGTGCCCGCCATGGCGATGTCCAGGATGTCCGCGGCGTTCACCTCGCGCATGGCGCTGCCGTCGTAGGCGAGCACGGGCAGGAACTTGATGAAGTCCGCGACCTTCTTCTCGGGGTTGGGCTCGTCCACGGAGAGCTGGCAGCTGTAATCGGACACCATGGCCAGCGCGCGGTCGAGCGCGAAGTCGAAGACGTAGCATTCCTGCTTGATGACCTGCGTGCGGCCGTCCTCGTCCTTGGCGGTCCAAGGGCTCTGCACGCGGAAGGCGGTTTGGAAGTACGTCTCGGGGCTCTTGAGGTTGCGCAGCATGAACACGCCGGTCCACGGGCGGATGGTGACGCCGGTGGTGAGCTTGCCGCACGACAGGGTGATGGTCTTGGTGGTCAACGGGTTGCCCATGGCGCGGCGCACGGGATCGACGGCCTCAAGGCCGATACCCGCGTCGGAGCCCGCCGCTATCAGCACCCGGTAATCGTGGTAAAACGCGTTTTGCCGTTCGGCCAGCAGGTTCGCCATGGCGTGGCACGATGCCACGTTGGGCAGGAACCACAGGGTGTGCGTGAGGTTGGCGAGCAGCGCCGCGTGGCTGAAGGGCAGCACCGGCTTCTGCGCGCCCATCTTGAGCTCGTCGGTGGTGGTCTCGGCCAGCGCTCCACGGATCAGGTCGAGCCATTTCTGCACGTAGTCCTTGTATTTGAACTGCGCCTCGGCGCCCTCGCCGGTGGCGGAGAAGAACACGTTGAGGTCGAACTCGTCGAATTCTCCCGCGCGCGCCACGCGGGTGATGGAGTCGGGCACCTTGTAGGTCATGAGGACCATGCGGGGGAGGGCGGCGTACGGGTTGGGCTCGAAGGGGTGCGCCTGCACCCAGTCCTGCTTGGCCTGCTGCTCGTCGGAGTAGGTCCAGTTGAAGATCTGGTCCTCGATGAACTCGCCGGAGGTAAGCGCGCGGAAGGGCGTTCCAGAGAGGTAGAGGTAGCGGTCTGCCTGAATGGGCAGCCAGGTCTCGTCGAGGCTATTGCCCGTGGATGCCGCGTCCACCTCCTTTTCGGTGGATTCGACGACGTCGTCCTCGTCTGCCGGCTTGGCGAAGAGCTTTTGAGCGCTGTCGCGCCAGGCGCCGAAGTGGTATTCATCGAAGGCGACGAGGTCCCAGTGCTCCAGGTGGACCCACTCGTTGCGCGGTTTGATGGCGCCGGTGGCGCGGTCCACGCCCAGGAAGTCCTGGAACGAGCCGAAGCATACGATGGGGCGCGCGGGGTCGCACTCCTCGTAGGCCATGGCGCCGCGCGAGACGAACTGCCAGCCCTCGAAGTCGATATGGCTCTCCAGGTCCTCGCGCCACGCGTCCTCGACGGCCGGCTTGAAGGTGAGCACGAGCACGCGCTTCATGTTCATGCGGCGGGCGAGCTGGTAGGTGGCGAAGGTCTTGCCGAATCGCATCTTGGCGTTCCAGAGGAACTTGGGCACGCTGCGGTTGCCCGGCTGCTCGCAGGCGCGGAAGTACGCCTCCGTCTTGTTGACGGCATCGAGCTGCTCGGGGCGCATGGCGAAGTCCTCGGTGCGCTCGCGTTCGTAGCTGGTGCGGTCGCGGACCTGCAGCCATGCGTTGCGCACGTCGGCGGGCGTGCAGCGGAACCACTCGCCGCCTACGTTTGCGAAGCCGTTGGCGGCGAGGCGCTTATGGACCGCATGGTCCATAAAGGAGGAGCCGTCCGTGCGCATGGCACTTTCGGCGAAGACGATCTCGTACGGCTTGCCCTCACCTGGCTGGATGACGGGGAACTGCTGCGCCACGCGTCGTTCAACGTCGATTTCCGTATAGCCGACCTTGAGGAAATGCGCGTGGTCCGGATTCTTGTCGCGATATGCGTAGATGGAAGGATGGACCTCCGGGCGCGCGGGGAAGAAGGTGGGGCTAGGCATTGGGGGACCGACTTTCTCCCATTTCGCAGATTCGACTGTTGATTAACTCCGTTTCCTCATCGGTAATTCCCCACATGGACTTAAGGCGGTCGTCGGTGTAGGCGCCCTCATATTTTTCAAGATGGGGGATAAAGCGGAAGTTCTTTTTTGTCATGTTCTGGGAAACCACAGTTTGGAGGAGTAGAAACCTGCAAGTTTTTGTCAATAGATAGGATTTGAAGGACAGAGTTTCTTCCTCGCTGTCAAATGCGGCGGCAACTAGCCAGGATTCCGAGCATACCTCTCCAGGTTTTGCCACTCTGGTGTTTCCATCGTAGTAGAAAGCAACTGGTTTAGTAAAATCCGTTTGGCCGGCTATAGGGGCCTTGGGAACCAGGAATTTCCACTTATCAAGTAAGCTCTGGGGGTCTTTAATGTCACATCTGTCTACCGGCCGGATGCCGATCCTCTGCGTGAAATGGCAGGGAATACCAGTGGATTTCGGAATATATGTTGTGGTTATGCCGAAGGGAAGCCTTGATGACACAACGGAATCGAGGTAGTGGATGTAGCCGATTGACTCGATTTTGTGAATGAAGTCCAATGCCTGATTCGAACGGATAAGGATGTCGTATTCATCGAGTGGTCGGATCGCAGTTATCGGCGCCTTACGATTGAAGTTAGTGAACCTGCACAGCCCAGGGTTATCTCGGTCCCATAGGAAATAGCAAGCACCTCCTGCTAAGTCGACGCCTGGGAACACATCGCGGAAGTTTTCGTAATCTACGATTCTGCGAATGTGCTTGTCCGTTAGCATTTCGGCTCGAAATGTGTCGAGTCCTTTTCCTCCCGAAAACCATCTTGAGGGGATGATCATTGTGAGAAATCGTGGGTTTAGCTTCTTGGCTTGCTGCACGAAGAGATTATAGATTGGTTTTGCGCTCGATCCCGTTCCGCCTCCATCACTCAACTGGTACGGCGGGTTACCGACGATCACATCGAACTTCATATTCAAAATCCTTTCCGGATCGTCGGCGTGAATGAATTCATACGCATGGGTTTCGAGTGCGGCGTCGCGGTCGTACTCGGCGTTGCTCGCACCGCAGTATTTGCAGCGGTTGTTCAACCATGTGTGCTGGATGGTGCGGTGGCGCACGTTGCCCTCGGAGCTGTCGAATTCCACAACGCTGAAGCGCCCGTTGGGGAACTTGCTGCAGTACAGGCTGCGGCGCGCCAGCAGGCTCGTGAGCTCGGTGATGGCGATGCCGTAGAGCTGCTCGTGCATGATGTGGTCGACGCGTTCCTGCAGGTCGGGATATACGTGCTCGAGCCCCTTGATGAAGCGCTTGGCGGCTTCGCGCAAAAACACGCCCGATTTGCAGCAGGGGTCCAAGATCTTGATGGTGGGGTCGCTCCAGATCTCGGATGGCAGCATGTCCAGCACGTCGTTGGCGAGCTCCGGCGGCGTGAAGACCTCGTCGTTGCTCAGATTGGCCAGACAGGTCAAGACGTCCGGGTTGTACGCCTTCTCGAGCAGGCTAGCCATAGCGCTGCACCTCCCAGTAGTTGGTGAGGGGGTATTCCTTTATGGCAGAGGGGATGTACGCGTTGATCTCGGTGTCGTACTCCCAATCGGTATGAGCGCGGACTCCATCGGCCCCCGCGTCGTCGAGCGCGAAGAGCGAGAGGGTCTCGCCTTTGGCGGTGTTGCCGTCCAGCAGCTCGCTTAGCAGGAAGTCGCGGCGTTTGACCTTGTCGCCGGTCACGAGCGACCACTCGGCAAAGGTGATGGGGTCGCCGTTGGAATCCTTGAGGGTGAGGGCGTCGCCGCACAGGATGTTCTGATGCAGCAGGTAGCGGACCGCTTCGAGGAATAACGCATCCGGTTTCTTGATGGCCCGCTTCGCCTCGGCTTCGACGATTCCGTACAGGCGCTCGCGGCATTCCTCGGCGTTGTCCTCCAGGATGTCCACGCCGTACAGGCTGCTCACGGCCACGAAGGCGTAGCGCATGTAGTCGTCCGGGCTTTTCTTGTACTGCTGCGCCACCACGGCGAGCTTGCGGCGCAGGACTTCGGCTAAGAAATTACCGTTTCCGCAGGCAGGCTCCAAGAAGCGCGACTCGATGCGCTCCGTCTCCTGCTTGACCATGTCGAGCATCGCGTTGACTTCGCGTTCGTTGGTGAAGACCTCTCCGTGCTCCTGCACTCTCTTGCGAGATTTGACTTGCTGAGCCATAGAGAAAGTCCCGTCGACTGTGTGGAATATAAACCACAACAGTGTAACGCGAAACCTTAAATTGTCGACTATAAACAACAGTGCGTATTCTGCATGTCAATACGATTGCTGGTATGAAGGCAGATGACGCATACATATCTATTTACAAGGCGATCGGTGTCAACGCCGCTCGCCTACGGAGCCAGCAGAATCGCTCTCAAACTTTTGTTGCCGAGCGCGCTGGCATCGATAGGTCTGCCTTAAACAGATTTGAAAGCGGAAAATACAACCCCTCGATCGAGTGGCTGTGCAAACTGGCGGACGGGTTGGGCGTTCCCGTGGTCGAGTTCTTTTCGGGATTGGAGGTTGCCGCTCCGGGCGACATCGCCAGGGCTGGTGCGTGCGGTACCGCGAAAAGGGAGTAGGGTATCCGGGCTTTTGACCTGCTGGTCGATTTTCGCTTCACGTTGCGCGGCGTCCGAGCGTGACGCCCCGACCAGGCTTTGGCATCGGGCACGTTTCTGTCGTGCGGCCTCGCGCTACCGCGAGAAGGTGCTTGGAGCGAGCTTGTTTTCGCTGCGGCGAGCAAATGTACGATTTTATTGCCTTGCGCCGAGTATAGAGAAAGCGGCAATGCGTCTATCTGCGGTTTTACGAGGCGATATCCACGTATACTCGGTGCTCTTCGAAATAATCGTACATTTGCGCGCCATTCCTCGTGTAACAAGGGGCGCGCCGCCGGCCTGCGGGGCCACAGGGGCTGCCCGCCGTGGAACGGAGCGCATGCCTCGCGTCGCTATTGGTCGGCGAACCTCAGGCAGCCCTCGTTGATGAACCACTCGAGGTGGCCGCAATCTTCGCAGATGAGCGCGACGGCGCTCTCGTTGAAG
>NZ_JADNJJ010000095.1:0-1248 GCF_015554865.1 Collinsella sp. D33t1_170424_A12
CTCAAATTAGGGACAGGCACCAATCTGAGAGGCGCCCCGCTCTCAGATTAGGGACAGGCACCAATCTGAGAGGTGCCCCGCTCTCGTTCTTTTGGGACGGGGTTATTTGTCCCGCCTTCTTATTCAGGAAGGTTAAACCTGCTGCTATGCCGACGGAAGGCGGGTGCTCGTTTTGCTTTGCATCGGCATGGTTTGTGATCGGGTGACGGGGTTCGCGTGAAAAGGCGGGACAAATAACCCCGTCCCAAAATGAGTCCGACGCTCGCATGGCGGGGCAGCGTGTCGCTTAGCGTTTCTACTTCGAATGCTTGTTCACGTATCGTAGGCGCTTGGCGCGCTCCTGACATGCGGAGCAGCAGTATAGCGTGTCGAGACGACGGTTCATTTCGCGCGGCGTGAAGGTGCGCCCGCATTCCGGATTAGCA
This sequence comes from Collinsella sp. D33t1_170424_A12, assembly GCF_015554865.1. NCBI lineage: Bacteria > Bacillati > Actinomycetota > Coriobacteriia > Coriobacteriales > Coriobacteriaceae > Collinsella > Collinsella sp. D33t1_170424_A12. The sequence goes on from NZ_JADNJJ010000095.1 coordinate 426, forward strand.
CAGGTGCGGTAGGCGTTGTTATTGAGCAATCCGCGTGCGAGCTGGATGAAGACGCCGTCGATAAGGTCGTAGAAGCGCTTGTGCTCCGCTCCTTCCGTCACGAGCTGAATCAAGGGCACCGCCTTTCCGAGGATTATAGATAGGTATTCCGAGGCCTCCTTAGCGCTGAGGGCTTCTAGGACCGTCATTGGCCCAAGATCTTCCCGCTGTACTCGCAGCAGGTCTTTGACGACCGCTTGCGCGTCAAGCACCGTCGCGATTGCCTCGCGAAACGAGACGGCACTCAGTTGATTGATGAGCATGGTATCTACGTATTCTTCGTTCGGAACAGCATCGTAGAGTGCTTGGGATGCCTTGATTCCCGACAGTTGATCCGCATGGCGGCGCTCGCGCGCGCCCGCGAAGACATCTCCATCCGGCTCGGGGCGTAGAACTGCATGCATATCCTCGTCATAAGGCTTGCGTTTGCGTGCGCCGGTGATGCGCCCGTACTTTTTCTGGAAGTCGAGTAGATCCTGAATATCGAGAGGGTTCAGGTCGAGAAACTCGTTGCAGTAAAAGCCCTTGGGAAGGGTGTGCATGGGCTGGGTTCCCTTCTGCATGCGCTGCAGATTCATGGCGAAACAGCAAGTATCGAGGTCTTGGGGTTCTACGACGGTCTTCGATCGGGGTCCAAATTCATCAAAGTATTCCATCGTGCCCGTCCCCATCGTCCATATAGGAAGAGTGCATACGAGAATCTCTTCCGGTAGGGGTACAGACGCGAACTTGAATGTTATTTCCGCTCTGATGGGTTGGTGGATGAGGTCCTCTTCACTAGCTT
>NZ_JADNJJ010000096.1:0-23303 GCF_015554865.1 Collinsella sp. D33t1_170424_A12
TGCTCGAGCGCTTGATGGATGCGGGAATCGAGATTCACGCCCAGATCGTCTTGTGCCCGGGCCTCAATGATGGCGACGAGCTCGATCGGACGCTTCGCTATTGCGAAGCGCATCCGTCTATCACGAGCCTCGGGATCGTGCCGCTCGGATTCACCAAGCACCAGGATCGCTTCGCCTCGTCGTATTCGGATGATTGGCGTGCGGCACGGGCGGTGGTTGAACAGGTTCGCCCGTTTCAGGAGCGGGCGTTCGAGCGTTTCGGTCGCCATACGTTCCAGATGTCCGATGAGTTCTACCTCGCTGCGCGCCTCGATCCCCCTCAGGCCGACTTCTACGACGGCTACCCGCAGTTTTATGATGGCATCGGCATGATCAGATCCTATCTGGACGATACCGACGCCGTTCTCGCCGACGCCGCGCGCGTTCGTCGCACGGGCGATGCGCTTCGCTCGCTCGGTCTTCGGCTCGTCGTCATCTCGGGAGAGGCGGCGCGCGACACCGTGGCGCGCTTCGTCGAGTCCCCCGAGCTCTCGGGTGAGGCCCGTGCCATCAAGAACTACTATTTCGGCGGCAACGTCAACGTTACGGGGCTTATCTGCGCATGCGATATCCTCGACCAGCTCGAGACCGACCTGGGACGGGTTATGCTCATTCTGCCCGAAGTCATGTTCAACGCCGACGGCCTCACGCTGGACGGGTATCATCGTGAGCACCTGCTCACTTTGCTGGAAGAGCGCGGGGCTCGTGCGCTCTGTTCTTCCACCGCGCCTCAGGAGCTCCTCTCGTTTATCGAGGGCGACCTGGGGCTCTAGCCGTATCGTAATTCTTCTTATCGAGGAGCGTCTATATGAAACCTATCGTCGCCATCGTCGGCCGACCGAATGTCGGTAAATCCACGTTGGTGAACCGCATCGCGCAGACCGCCGACGCCATCGTCCATCAGAGCCGCGGCGTTACGCGCGACCGCAGCTACCACGATGCCGATTGGAACGGCCGCGAGTTCACGCTTGTCGACACCGGCGGTATCGAGCCGCTGAAGAGCGAGGATATCTTCTCGGGCTCAATTCGCGACCAGGCGCTCGCCGCCTGCGAGGAGGCCTCCGCGATCCTGTTCGTGGTCGACGGCACCACCGGCGTCACCGAGGAAGATGAGAGCGTTGCGCGCATGCTCAAGCATGTCAAGGTCCCCGTGTTCCTCCTCGTCAACAAGCTCGACAATCCCGAGCGCGAGGCCGACAACCTTTGGGAGTTCTACTCGCTGGGCGTGGGCGAGCCCATCCCCGTGTCGGCGCTGCACGGCCATGGCACGGGCGACCTGCTTGACGATATCGTCGCGCTTTTCCCCGATGAGGAGGAGCTGATCGAGGACGACGACCCCGACATGCTTTCGGTCGCCATCATCGGTCGTCCCAACGCCGGTAAATCCTCCCTGTTCAACAAGATCATCGGTTCCGACCGGTCCATCGTGTCCAACGTCGCCGGCACCACGCGCGATGCCATCGATACGATCGTCGAACGCAACGGCCGCCGCTACCGCATGGTCGACACGGCGGGCATCCGTAAGAAGAGCACCGTCTACGAGAACATCGAGTACTATTCGATGGTTCGCGGCCTGCGCGCCATCGACCGCGCCGATGTCGCACTGCTCGTCATCGACTCGTCCGTTGGCATGACCGAACAGGATCAGAAGGTCGCCAACCTCGCCATCGAGCGCGGTTGCGCACTGGTGATCCTGCTCAACAAGTGGGACCTCCTCACCACCGATCGCGAGCGCGAGCACATGATGGAGACGGTTGACCGTCGCATGACGCTTGCACCCTGGGCCAGCTACCTTCGTATCTCGGCGCTCACCGGCAGGTCGGTCGAGAAGATCTGGCAGCACATCGACGCCGCCGCAGCCGCTCGTGCAAGCAAGGTGTCCACGTCGAAGCTCAACCAGATGCTCACCGAGATGCGCGAGTTCGGTCACACCGTGGTCGATGGCAAGCGTCGCCTGCGCATGCACTACGTAACCCAGACGGGCTCCAAGCCGCCGACCTTCACGTTCTTCGTCAACCATACCGATTTGGTTAACGATACGTACAAGCGCTATGTGGAAAACCGCATGCGCGCCGCCTTCGATTTCAAGGGGACGCCGATTCGACTGCGTTTCCGCAAGAAGGACCAGAAAGCCAAGGAGGCGTAAGGGTTGATGGACGATTTCGCGCGTGCATTGATCGTGACGGCCGTCTGCTGCGTGGCCGCGTACTTCCTGTGCGGCATCCCCTTCGGCAAGATTTTGGGCAAATGCCTTGGGAACGTCGATATCCAGCAGGCCGGTTCGGGCAACATCGGCACCACGAACGCCCTGCGTGTCGCGGGGCCTAAGGTTGCCGCGCTCACGCTGCTCTTCGACCTGCTCAAGGGTACGGTATGCGTCGTCGCCGCCCGCTGGCTCATCCCGGTGCTCGGGCTCGGAGCGCCCGCATGGTCGCTGGTTCCGGGTGCTTCGGGAGACTGGCTTGTCGTGCTTGTTGCTCTGGCGAGTCTCTACGGGCACATCTTCTCGCCGTACCTGCACTTCCACGGCGGCAAGGGTATCGCCACGGGCGTCGGCATCCTGTTCGGCTACTGCTGGCCGCTCGCGCTCGTCCACCTCGGCATCTTCATCGTGCTTGTCGCGCTCACCAAGTTCGTTTCACTCGGTTCGATTGTCACGGCCGGCCTCGTTCCCCTTACCATGTTCGTGACGTTCCCCTCCATGGGTCCGGTCGCCCTGGCCCTATGGGCCGTTCTTGGTTGGACGGTCGTATGGGCCCATCGCGCCAACATCGCACGCCTGCGCGCGGGCAAGGAATCGAAGCTGTCGTTTACCAAGCGTGTGACCACGAAGGATGATGAGTGATGAAGATCGCCCTTATCGGTTCCGGTTCATGGGGCACGGCCGTCGCGGGCCTCGCCGCCGCCCATGCCGACTCAGTGGTCATGTGGGCCCATGGCGACGAGACCGCTCGCGGGATCAACGAGCATGGTCGTAATCCTCGCTATCTCTCCGACTACGATCTTCCCGCTAACATAACCGCCACCGCGAGCATCCAAGAAGCGCTCGAGGGGGCGGATGGCGTCGTGTTCGCGGTACCTTCCGCCCATCTTCGCTCCGTTGCGCACGATGCGGCCGATTTCATGGATAGCGAGACGCCCGTTCTCTGCCTTACGAAGGGGGTCGAGCCCGGCACCGGATTGCTGATGAGCGAGGTTATCGCCGATGAAATCGGGCATCCCGAGCGTATCGCCGCCCTTTCCGGCCCCAATCACGCCGAAGAGATCTGCCGCGGCGGACTTTCCGCTGCCGTCATAGCCTCCGAGGATCCCGTGATCAGCGATTTCTTTAAGCGCCTTCTTATTACCCAGGCGTTTCGCATCTATGTCTCGCACGACATGGTGGGAGTCGAGACCTGCGGTGCCATGAAGAACATTATCGCCATCGTCTGCGGCATCTCCGCCGGCGCCGGATACGGGGACAACACCCTCGCCCTCATCATGACGCGCGGTCTGGCCGAGATCAGCCGCGTCGTCAGCGCTCGCGGGGGCGATCCCATCACCTGCATGGGGCTTGCGGGCATGGGGGACCTCGTTGCCACCTGCACGTCCGAGCATTCCCGCAATCGCGGCTTCGGCGTTGCGTTCTCCCATGGCGTGAGCCTCGATGAATACCAGGATCGCTCCCATATGGTGGTCGAGGGCGCAGCCGCCGCGATCAGCGTTGCCGAGCTTGCTGATCGCCTCGGGGTCGAGGTGCCGCTCACCTCGGTGCTCAACCGCACGCTTTTCCATGGTGGTACTATCGCAGAGGCGTTGGAGTTGCTCACCGACCGCTGCCCCACGCAAGAATTCTACGGTATCGACGATTAGGAGAGTGTCGACCATGCATGATTCAGTTCTGGTATCCCCGTCCATCCTGTCCGCCGACATGGCGCACCTCGCCGACGATCTGGATAAGATTGCGGGCGCCGACTATATTCATATCGATGTGATGGACGGCCATTTCACAAAGAACCTTACGTTCGGCGCCGGCATCGTGGGCGCATGCAAGCGCTCTACCGACGTGCCGCTCGACGTCCATATGATGGTTGCCAATCCCGATGACACCGTCGATTGGTATATCGATGCGGGCGCGGACCTGATCACGATTCATTTCGAGGCATCTACGCACCTGCATGGCACGCTCAAGCATATTCAGTCGCGCGGCGTGAAGGCCGGCGTCGTCCTCAACCCGGCAACCCCCGTGAGCTTCCTCGAGAGCATCATCGAAGACGTCGACGCGGTATTGCTCATGAGCGTCAATCCCGGTTTTGGCGGCCAGTCCTTTATCGAGGGCACCTTCGCCAAGATTCGCGAGCTGCGCGCACTGTGCGAGCGCCACGGCGTCTCTCCGCTCATCGAGGTCGACGGCGGCGTATCCCGTAAGAACGTCGAAGCTGTTTGCGCCGCCGGTGCCAACATGGTGGTTGCCGGCTCGGCGGTTTTCGGTGCCGATGATCCTGCATCCGAAATCGACGTCATTCGCGAGCTCGGAACTCGCGGTCTTGCATCGGCGCGTGGCTAAGCATGCTGGATAACGATTCGCTCGCCGCCCTCGTCGATCTCGACTACGCCGCATCAACGCCCATGCGGCCCGAAGCCATACGGGCTCAAGAGGCGTACGATCGCTCTGCGTATGCTGGCGCCAATCCCAACTCCCTGCATTCTCTCGGGCGTGCCGCCCAGACGGAGCTCGAGGCCTGCAGGCGTGCCGTCGCGGCGACCTTCGGTCGTTCGGTGCGCGCCTCTGAAGTTATCTTCACCGGCGGCGGAACGGAATCGAATCACCTGGCCGTACACGGTATCGCCGCCGGCGTTCGCCAGCGCGACCATGCGCGCAGCCGCGTGATCATCTCGGCAATCGAGCACGATTCCATCCTCGATAACGTGGGGCTGCTGCGCGATGCGGGCTTTACCGTCGACCTTGTGTCGCCGTGTCGCCGCGGCTATGTCGAGCACGACACCCTCGAAGCGATGATGGGGCCCGATGTCGCCCTGGTATCCATCATGCTCGCCAACAACGAGACGGGTGTCATTCAGCCCGTTCGCGAACTCGCGGCCGTGGCGCATGCCTATGGCGCGCGATTCCACGCCGACGCCGTCCAAGGCTGGCTGCACACGCCGTTCGACGTGCGCGACCTCGGGGTCGATGCCCTTTCGGTGGCAGGCCATAAAGTCGGTGGGCCCGTGGGGATCGGAGCGCTCTACCTCAAGAACCGCACGCCCATACAGCCGCTGATGCACGGCGGCGGGCAGGAGGGGGGTCTGCGGCCTGGCACGCAGGACCTTCGCGCCATCGTTGGCTTTGCCGCAGCCGCGCGCGAGCTCCACGATCGCATCGATATGGATGCCGCTTTCGTACGCGGCTGCTCCGATGCGCTCTACGAGCGTCTGTGCGCACACGAGCGCATCAAGCCCACCATGGAAGATCCGGCTGCCGTTCCACGTCTGCCCGGTATCGTCTCCATCATGGTCCGTGGTTTCGAATCCGAGGAATTGATTCTCAAGCTCGATGCCGCCGGCTTCGCCGTTTCCGCCGCTTCGGCATGCTCGAGTGGATCCATGGATGCAAGCCATGTGCTCACGGCGATGGGCATCTCCAAGAACGAGGCCCTGGGGTCCCTTCGAATCTCCTTCGACGATCGTGTGGATGCGCCATCGCTTGACCGATTCGCAGATGCCCTCGAGCAGATCATCGCTTAAGGAGTGCCATGAAGGTTCAAGATCTACTCGCGTCGCTGCTTGACCGCTACCCGCTTGCAACCGCCGAAGCCTGGGATCACGTCGGATTGTCTGCAGGAGACCCTTCAGATGAGGTCCGTCGCGTCGCCGTGGCCCTCGATGTAACCGAGGCGGTTCTACGTGAAGCCCATGCACGCGGCTGCAACGTGCTTATAACGCATCATCCCGTATACATCAAAGCACCCGGTGCCTTTTGCCCGCCTCATCGCGATGCATCGAGCTCATCGGGTGCGGTCTTTACTGCCATACGGCTTGGTATCAGCATTATCTCGCTTCATACGAATCTCGACCGTTCGCTTGAGGTGCGCGCGAAGCTGCCGGAGCTGCTTGGCGCATCGGCCCGCTCCTCGCTCGAGTTTCCCGAACAGCCTATGAATCCGGGTTTGGGCTCGCTCGTCGATATGCCGGCATGCACTGTCGAAGACCTTGCAGCTCGATGCGCCGATGCCTTCGACACCACCCCGCGTGTCTGGGGAGACCCCACATGTCGCGTGCATACGCTGGCGATACTCGGCGGCTCGCTCGGCGACTTCGGAGCCCAAGCGATCGCTGCCGGCGCCGATGCCATTGTTTGCGGCGAGGCAGGCTACCACGTCTGTCAAGACCTTGCCCAACGCGGTATATGCGTCATACTCCTCGGTCATGACGCGTCCGAGCTTCCGTTCGTGGATATATTGGCAAATTCTGTGTGCGAGAGCGGTATCGCACCTGCCGATGTGGCTACAATAAGCACCTCACATCAATGGTGGACCTATACAAAAGGAGAGCGCTCATGACCGACGGGTCGACGTTATTGAAACTACAGGAACTCGATCTGGAGCTTGAGCGTTTAACCACCGAGCTCAACAGTATGCCCGAGATTCGCGAACTCGCCAAAAAGCGCAAGGCATACCAGAAGCTTAAGCAGGATGCCACCAAGCTGCTTGCCCAGCGCAAGGATATCGAGAACGAACTTGCCGAGCTCGACGAAAACGAGGCCTTCTGCATGGCTGCCGTCGACCAGGCTCAGTCCGAGATGGCGGATCCTGCGAATTACCATGTCGTTCGCGATCTCGAAGTGCAGCTTTCCAGCATATCCAAGCGTCTCGATAAGATCGAGTTCACGCGTAAGGAGAAGCGCGCTGCCCTTACCAAGGTGCTCGATGCCGAAGCCTATGCGCGCGACTATATCGCTAAATTCGAAGCCTCTGTCATCTCCGACACGCGGATGGCGCGCGAGAAGGCCGCCGGCCTGCAAAATGATATAACTGTCAACAAGGCACGCAGGCAGGCGCTCGTGGACGGTATGGACCGGGCTCTCTATGAGCGTTACGAGGCCGCATCGAAGCGTTTCCGCGGGCTGGGTGTTGAGAGGCTCGAAGGCACCGTCCCAAGTGTTTGCCGCACCGCGCTGTCCCCATCGTCTATGGACGAGCTCGCCTCTATGGATGAGGTAGGGGAGTGCCCGTACTGCCACCGCATCATCGTTCGTTCGGTCGTGGAGTAATCATGTCACATCAGCCTTCGCATCAGCCATGTGTGCTGTTGTGCGTCACGGGCTGCATCGCGGCTTATAAGGCTTGCGAGATCACCCGCCTTCTCCAGAAGGCGGGTGTTCGCGTAAAGGTCCTCATGACGGACCACGCCATGCAGTTCGTTGGACCCACGACATTCCGTGCGCTTACTGGAGAAAAGGTCGCTTGTGGCCTGTTTGACGACCCTGAAGACCCTATTCACCATATCTCCCTTGCCCAGGAAGCCGATCTGGTGCTTGTCGCACCTGCCACTGCCAACATCATCGCGAAGATGGCGCACGGTCTTGCCGACGACCTGCTGAGTACGACCCTTTTGGCCACCAAGGGCCCCATCGCCATCGCGCCCGCTATGAATACCGGTATGTGGGAGGCGGCAGCTACCCAAGAGAATATCGAGACGATCAAGCGACGTGGATGCCAGGTTATCAAGCCGGTGGACGGCAGGCTTGCATGCGGTGATGTCGGATCGGGCAAGCTGGCGCCGGTCGATGATATCGTTGATGCCGCCCTGCGGCTCCTTCGTGGTTCCAACCTTCTTTCCGGCCGCAGCGTCCTAATCACGGCGGCCGGAACGCAAGAACCAATCGACCCGGTTCGCTTCATCGGTAACCGCTCTTCCGGTAAATTCGGATACGCCCTTGCCCGCGCCGCCCGAGATCTCGGCGCTTCCGTCACCCTTGTATCGGGCCCCTCGTCGTTGGCTGCACCCAGCGGCGTCGAACGTATCGATGTGGGCACGGCTGCCGAGATGTACGATGCGGTCGACAGCCTCTTCACTGGCGCGGACCTGCTGATCTGCGCCGCCGCCGTCGCGGACTACACTCCCGCCCACACGGCCTCGCACAAGCTCAAGAAGGCCTATGAGCACCTTGATGCCATCGAGTTGGTTGAAACGAAGGACATCCTTGCAGCCATGGCGGCTAAAAAGGGGGAGCGCGTCGTCGTAGGCTTTGCCGCCGAGACCAACGACCTGCTCGACTATGCCCGCTCCAAGCTCGTCGCCAAGAAATGCGATGCGATCGTCGCCAACGACGTATCGCAACCCCATTCGACGTTTGGAGCCGACACCGATAAGGTCTGGTGGATTACAGCTGATGGAGACGAGGAGCTTCCGCTCGCGCGCAAGGAGGACCTCGGCTACGCCATTATCCAACGGGCTGCGAAGCTTCTTCCGTAGCAAACAGGGCGCCCTCGTGCAGGCATGAGCACGAGGGCGCCCTGATATTAACGGTCGGCTTATATACAAATAAGGCCGGTTCATAAGAACCGGCCTGTAAGCTTCTGGTCGGGACGACTGGATTCGAACCAGCGACCCCTTGACCCCCAGTCAAGTGCGCTACCAAACTGCGCCACGTCCCGAAGCGTTTGTGCTGCGTGTCTTGCAGCAAGGAATAATATACTCATATGACTCGATCGATGCAAGGACTTTTTTGAAAAAGTTTTCGGCAAGTTTTAAAGGCGTGCATTCGCGAACAGTTGCGTCGGATCGATGCGAAAGGGGCCATTCTCTTTTTTTGAAGTCCTGGGCACACTCTGGATGGCAATCCCCTCAAATGGGTATGATGACTCACGTATATTTTCTAGAGCAGTTAGGATCCTATCGTGGGACTGAGGAAGAAGATCAAAAAGGAGCTCATCGGAACCTCCGATTATCCATCCAATAAGATCTTTACCATTTCGAATTTCATTACCTTCCTCCGCCTAATTCTTACGTTTGTATTCCTGTATCTGTTCGTCACCGACTACAACCGTTACGTCGCCCTCGCCATCTATGCAATCGCTGCGTCCACGGATTGGCTGGACGGGCAGATTGCGCGAATGACTAAAACGGTAAGCTGGCTGGGAAAGATGATGGACCCCATCGTTGATCGCGCTCTGCTTTTCACCGGCGTCGTGGGCCTCGTGGCTCGAGGCGAGCTTCCGTTTTGGATCTGCGTCGTTCTCATCGGCCGAGATATCTATCTTGGTCTTGGCAATCTTGTTGTTCGTCGATACCACAAACGACCCATCGATGTCGTCTTTTCAGGCAAGGCGGCAACCGCGCTTCTCATGAGCGGGTTTTCGCTTATGCTCCTCGGATTGCCCGTCGTGGACGGAATCGGGATACTTCCCGCTAGCTGGACGGCGTTCCCCGGCCTTAACGGTGCTGCGGCGCCGCTCGGTATCTATTTCGTCTACCTGGGGGTCGTCTTCTCCGTGGCAACTGGCGCCATCTATACGGCCAAGGGTGCCATGGCTATGAAGCAGGCCCTTGAACATCCTGAAGATGAGGAAGATGACTACCTCAATCCGGAGATTATTGATTCTGACGAATAGAATCAAGCAGGTTCTCCGACACTCTCCTGAGGTACACTAGAGAGTATCCGTTTTCTATTGCAGGAGTGGCTTTATGTCTCATATGTTTACCAATGAATCGAGCACCAATTCCTCTGCCGATTCCACCCGTGTGTTCCGCATGCCGCTCGACGATGCCACCTCACCTGATCTCATGAGGAGCAGGACCATCACCAAGCCCGTGCTCTCCATCATCAAGGGACCCCAGTCGGGCAACATGTTCGAGCTCGAGCCCGTGGAAACCACCATTGGTCGCGATCCTGCAAACAGTATTTTCCTGAACGATATGACCGTCTCTCGCAGCCACGCTAAGATCGTTTGCAGCGGTTCCGGTGCTCTTATCGAAGACCTCGGTTCCCTAAACGGCACGTGGGTCGATGGAGCCATCGTAAACTCCGCGCCCCTTCATGATGGCTCCTCTGTCCAGATTGGCACGTTTACGCTTATCTATCACGAAAGCGCCCCCGTTCTTATCGAGACTGGTGAGTAACTTGGCCGAGCGCAGCTATCTGAGCATCGGACAGGTTGTCAATTTACTTCGCGGAGCATATCCAGATCTTTCGAACTCAAAAATCCGGTTTCTGGAAGACGAAGGGCTTATCACGCCGCATCGTACGCCAAAGGGCTATCGTCAGTACTCTAAGGAGGACGTCGATCGACTTGAGGTTATTCTTCATCTTCAAAAGACGCGTTACATGCCGTTAAACGTTATCAAGCAGAAACTTGATAGCGCCACCGATCTCTCTACACTCGCTTTTGAAGTTGGATTGCTGTCGGACGTACCTATGAAGGCGCAGCCGAAGGAAACCAAGCAGAAACTGCATCCTATCGAGGATATGCCGGATTTGCTCGGAGTCGAAATCTCATTTGTTCGCTCGCTCGCCGACAATGACTTGATTCGCATTATCCGGAGCCCTCAGAATAGGGAACTGGTCGATGGTCGCGACTTCGACATCATTCGCCACTGCGCCGAGCTTTCACGATTCCATATCGAACCGCGAAACTTGCGTCAGTATGTGTCCGCAGCCAATCGAGAGTCGACTATGTTCGAACAAGTCCTTATCGGCATGCTCGGCATGGATGACTCCGATGAAGACCGCGAGGCAAAGCTCGAGCGTGCATTCAACAAACTGCACGACCTGACCGATGGAGTGCGTACGGCCCTTCTGAAGAACAGGGTATTCGAGTCCCTCAATGCAATCGTTGAGGATGCCGACGTCGACAGCATCGACGAGGAATTGTCGAAAGCTCGCAAGGCAAAGGATGACGATTCTCGCGCATCTGACCACGCGAAGATTCTTCCGCTCGATACATCCCCTCGGGCCAAGCAATCATCGCATATCATTCGCAAGTAGCCGCTGGCTGACAAGCTTACAAGGAGTTGTGCATGAGCGAGTTTGAATACGCTTCGCTGATTACGGACATTCCCGATTACCCCGAACCGGGTGTCGTGTTTAAGGACATCACGCCTCTTTTCGCGGATCCGGAGGGGCTTCGCCATACGATTCTGGCGATAGCCGACCACTTCCGTGATGCGGGCGTCACGAAGGTCGTTGGCCCCGAGGCGCGTGGGTTCATCGTTGGCGTTCCCGTTGCCATGGAGCTTGGAGCCGGTTTTATCCCTGCGCGTAAGCCGGGTAAATTGCCTCGAGAAACCTACTCGGTCAGCTATGAACTCGAGTACGGCACCGATTCGCTTGAAATTCACGCCGATGCGATTCAGCCGGGTGACAAGGTTCTCATCGTCGATGACCTTATCGCCACCGGTGGCACCGCAGCCGCCACAGGCACGTTGATTTCCGAGGTTGGAGCCGAGCTTGTAGGCTATGCCTGCATTCTAGAGCTTGAGTTCCTCAATCCTCGTGCCGCGCTGGCAGAAGCGGGCGATCAGGAGCTTTTCAGCCTCGTGAAGGTTCACTAGTTTCAAAGTTGCTAAAAACGCCCAGCTCACGAATGAGCTGGGCGTTTTTTGAATGTAGCCGCTCGAAATTATTCGGTAGGAAGCCCGCTATAGCTTAGATAGCGCATAAGAAACGTCTTTGAGGCAAACGCATGGGCGGCGGTCCGAACTAGCAACGACTCTCGTGTTACTTGCTGCGCGGTGTCGACCGAGGCGCGTGGGGGATTGCTGAAAGCGCAGCGAATCGCTTCCGTTACCTCGCGAGCGGTGTAGTCGTATGCGATTTCATCAGGATAGGTCATCAATTGAATTTGGAAGAGCTGCTGAATCGCTGCAATTGAGAGCACTTGCTTAAATAGGCAGATAACGAGAAGCCGTGCGATATGGGTACGGTCGTACTGTTTTTTAAACGGCGCGGCAACAAGGCCGAGTTTCACGTAATTGTTGATCATCGACGGTGTTACCCAAGGTCCGCTCGAAGGCAATCCAAGAGGGGAGAGCACGCGCTCGATGTAGCTAATGACCTGCTCTCGGTAAAGCGGCATATCGGGAAGATCCCGATAGAACGGCATGTCGAATTGAAGCGCGGTATGCACGTCCTTACTAGTAAGAAAGGCATCCGGGAGAATCGTGGGACGGATTTCTTCGAGCTTAATGGCTCCTGAATGGTCGGACATGGGGATGATGGGTTTTTGTTCCATGCTGCTTACCTGTCATGAGTAACTGCCACATGGCATCTCGTTCTAACACAACCAATTATACATAGAGTATAGAACTGTTCCATCTAGTTCTGTATACTACGTATAGTTTTCTAAAGCAATCATGAGCCTTACAGGTAAGAGGTGTCCTCATGTCTTGGTGTATCGCCGCAGATTCGAGCTGCAACCTTCGATCGTTTGTACCCACCGCTCCTGAAACTTCATTCCGATTGGCACCGTTAAAGGTGCATGTAGGGGATCGCGAGTTCGTTGATGACGCCCAGCTCGATGTTGCCGAGCTTACCAAGGCGATCGCTGCCGAGGACACTGCCACTTCGAGCTCTTGTCCGAGCATTGGAGAGTGGGCCGAGATCTTCCGAAGCGCTGATAACATAATTGCGATTACCATCTCTGCTAGATTGTCCGGTAGCTACGAGGCCGCGCAGATGGCTCGCACCATGATTATGGATGAATACGTTCGTGAACATGCGGGAAGCATTGCCGGCAAGAATATCTATATCCTAAACTCGCGCGCCGCAGGTGGTAAACTCGAGGTCCTGGTTCGCTTGCTCGATGACTATCTGCAACAACCACGCGAATTTGAGGATGCAGTTGCCTTCATCGATCATGCCGAGGAATCATCCCAGGTTCTTTATTCGCTTAGTAGATACGAAAACCTCGTTAAAAGCGGTAGGATGCCTCGTGGTGTTGGATCCATCGCATCAAAACTCAATATTCGAATCCTTGGTACGGCATCGTCGGAAGGAACGATCAAACTGATCGGCTCCACGCGTGGAGAAAAGAAAACGATTAAAAAGATTGTAGACACCATGGCTTCCAATGGATTTTCGGGTGGCAGCGTTTCCATCGATCATAGAGATAACGTCGATGGAGCCTTAGGCATCAAAGAGGCTATTCTGCAACGATGGCCCATGGCGACCGTCCACATCGAATCATGCGGCGGCCTCTGTTCGTACTATGCCGAAGAATCTGGGTTATTGATAGGCTACGAGTGGGCATAGTCAGGCCAAAGTGATCTCATTGTATTCCAACATAAAACCCGCCCGGTTTTTGGCACGCTAGACCGGGCGGGATGCTTTACAACACAGCAACTTAACATAAGATGTATTATCACGAAATTACTATGCGCCACGTGGGCGACTTTGCCACGCTATGCGACCCTCACATGAAGCTAGTACTGGAGATAGGCATTTGCCGCATGGGCGGCAATAGCTCCATCTGCGGCTGCAGTGATGATTTGGCGAAGCGGTTTCGATCGCATGTCGCCAGCGCAGAACAACCCAGGTGTTCTCGTTGCCATAAGCTCATCCGTCAAGACGCCACCATCTGGACCAAGATCTACATACGGCTCCACAAGATGAACTACGGGATTATTGCCTGCGAAAACAAATATTCCGAATGATCCCATGGGGTATGACTCGGTATAGCGTTCGTCGATGGCATTGTCTCGAAATGTAATGCTAGATAACAACGCATCTCCATCAACAGCGGCAATCGACGTGTTGAATCGAATCGAAACATTGTCCTGACTTGCAAGCCTGGCAACAAGCCCGCGTTCAGCTCGAAACTCGTCACGTCGAACGACCATCGTTACCGAATTGGCGATCTTCGCCAGATACAGACCCTCTTCAACGGCAGAATTTCCACCGCCGACAACGAACACATCTTTGCCTCGGTAAAACATGCCGTCGCACGTAGCGCAATATGAAACGCCGCGTCCGCGATACGTTTCTTCACCCTCAAAGCCGGCAGGACGAGGCACCGCTCCCGTAGTCACGATCACGGTGCGTGCGAGAATCTGCTTAGCGCCGCAATGGAGAGCAAATGAGCCGTCATCAAGCTTATCGAGTTTTTCTACCATCTCATAACGAGTTGCTACGCCCGCAGATTCAGCATGCTCTTGAAACTTCTGACCAAGTTCGGCTCCCGATATTACGGGGATACCAGGGTAGTTTTCAACCATATCCGAAGTTGCTATCTGGCCTCCAGGCATACCCTGTTCGATTACGACCGTGGTCAAGCTTGCACGCGATGCGTACATACCAGCGGTATAGCCAGCAGGACCGCCGCCGATGATGGCGACATCGTAAAGCGTGGTGTTATCCATGGCATTCCTCCAATCGTTCTTTATGTCTGGTACCCCAAGTGAAACACTCTCATCACATCTTCGGCGTAGAATATCGAAAAGTGAGGATTGAGGGGTGATGATGAACGAATCCGATCGAATGGTGACTGAGCTAGCCAATTCTTCTAGCGCGCCGGAGGTGTCGAAACGTCCGGTTGTCACCATTGTCCATGCATCAGTCGGCTCGGGACATCGTGCGGCTGCGAATGCGATTGCCGACGCATTCGAACGTCTTCGTGATACTAATAAGGTACCTAATGATGTTGAAGTTGAAGTTCTGGATATTCTCGACTTTGGTCGCATTAAATTTGACGGCAATAAAACAGCAGCGGCATTTACGGGCGCATCCAGACCCATCTACGATATAACCTGGCGATACACGCTTACAGGGCGCCTGCTCTGGGGCGGCGGTTCTATTTGGTCCCGTGTGATGTTCCCGCGCTTCAACGATTATATTCGAGAGAAGAAGCCTCTTGCCGTTATCTGCACGCATATCACTGCGGCAAATGTAGCTGTAGGAGCTCGCATGATTACTGGAATTGACTTTCCACTTGTGTGCGTTCCCACAGATTACGAAATCGAAGGACTGTGGCCCCATAAAGAAACGGATCTTTTCTGTGTCGCCAGCGAGTTTATGGCAGAAACCCTTCGGCCTCGCAAGGTTGATGAAAGTCGAATCCTGATCACCGGCATTCCTGTGCGCGGTGGATTTGATGACCCCGATTTCAATACTTCAGACGTACTTCGAAGATTCAATCTGCCCGAAGATAAAAGCATCGCACTTGTTCTTGCCGGCGCCAGCTTGCCCCAGCCTTACGTACGGTTTCGAGCTGCAATCGAGCAAACACTCCCCTATCTCCGCCGTTTTCATCATATGCACTTTGTCTTCCTAACGGGAAAAGACGAGGAGTATTCCCGTAATCTCAAGGCGATATTCAACGGCATGAAGCTTGATAACGCCACAGTGCTTGACTATGTTGATGACATGGCAGCGTTAATGAGGGCGAGTAATGTTGCGATCTTGAAATCGGGCGGTCTAACAGTAACCGAGTGCCTATGTGCGGAGTTGCCCATGATTCTCGTTGGCAAGTCGTATGGCCAAGAAAAAGCCAACACAACCATGCTTTCTTCCTATGGCGCAAGCCTGCATGTTACAACTGCTCGAGAACTCGTTGATGCCCTTGATCGCGTCCACGATCATCCGGAGATACTCGATGCGCTCCTGGTAAACGCTCGCTCCATCCGCCGGCCCAACGCAGCCGATGACATCGTTACAGCTTCCATGGAACTTGTCGGCGTTCCCCGCGAGCGCGATCGCTACCTGTTCGCATTCTATGTTGGACATAAACCAGCACACGTTCGCTAGGGGTAAGCAAAATCGCCCGGCACATTCGTGCCGGGCGATACCAAACTAAGGATCATGCTCGAGCGGATAGATGAGAGCCGCTCATCGGCTAGCACGTTCCGCTTGAACCGAATCCACCAACGCCGCGATCAGTTGCATCGAGCTCATCGACCACGGTCAACGTTACGACAGGAACCTCCTGGATAACAAGCTGGGCGATTCGCTCAGCCTTCTCGATTTGAATGTCGTTCACGGGATCGAGGTTGATAGCGATAATCTTAAGCTCGCCGCGATAATGGGAGTCGATGAGGCCAGGGGTGTTTACAATCGACAACCCGCGTTTGAGGGCAAATCCAGAGCGCGGCTGAACAAACCCGGCATATCCTTCAGGTATAGCGATAGCAAGGCCGGTTGGGATGAGCGCTCGTTCGAAGGGTTTGAGAACGAGGGTCTCTAGGGCCCGTAGGTCGAGCCCGGCGTCACCCGCATATGCATATGACGGAATCACGGCTTCAGGGTCAAGACGCTTGATAGGCACGGTAATGGCACTCACAAATCTCACCTCAATTTATTGAGCTCTTGAATAAATTCATCGACATCTTTGAAATCGCGATAAACCGATGCGAATCGAATATATGCGACCTTGTCAATTACCTGCAGGCGCTTAAGCACCATATCGCCGATTTCATGAGAGCTAACGGCCGTACGTGTGCTTTGGCGAAGCTCGCTTTCGATATCGTCGATCAACGCATTAAGTTGCGGGAGGTCTATATCGCGCTTCGAAGTTGCTCGCATGAGACCAACGAGCAGCTTGTTGCGATCGAATGGCTGCGTCGAACCGTTGCTCTTGACAACTTCGATCTGATCCTCGCACCGCTCAAAGGTGGTGAAACGATATCCGCACGATTTGCACTCACGTCGACGTTTTGTTGCATTTGCCGCCTCCTGCATGCGGGAATCAATAACCCTGGTATCGGCAGCACCGCATTTTGGGCAACGCATGGATGCCCCCTTTCATCCGCTGGTACTGCATAAGGTTACCACTGAATGAAAGAAGGCCCCCTCAAAACATCTAAACGCCTTGAGGTACCAAAAGCTTCTGGCCGACGTTGAGCTGCGCGACATCCATATTATTCCATTCCTTGATCGCTTCCATGAGTTGAGTTACGGGGACTCCCTCGATACCATGGGTTCGTGCGATATCCCAAAGCGTTTCTCCCTGTTGCACGTTAATGGAAACAAGAGGTGCCTGGGCTAATGCACGATATGCGCTGTAAGACTTATAAGCGTTGAGCCCAACTACGGCTAGGAACAGGGAAAGCGCTAGCGCGAACACAATGTATGCATAGCGAACCGGAGTTGCCTTCGAAGGCGCGGCGGCGGATCGGCCCCGTACTACAACGAAACGACGCGATCCATCGTACGGGCGCGTGGCCTCGAGGGCCATAGCCAAGCTGCCATCCACTGCATTCCAACCATTCATCTTTGCTCCTCTCGTGAATTCGTTCATGAATACTTATAGCGCGTCAAGCGGACATGAAGTCTGGACACGGAACGAGTGTTCGTATACCATTATCTTCGAACAGTTGTTCCGGTCAATAGGGAATCGAACATTTGTTTGGGGAACGGAGGAGGCCATGGCACGCAAGATCACGAAGCGCCAGCAGCAGATCTACGACTTTATCCGCAGCTATCAGCAGGAGAAGGGGTATCCTCCCAGCGTACGAGAGATGGCCGCGGCCGTTGGCCTTTCATCGCCTTCCACCGTTCACGCCCATCTCAATGCGCTTGAGGAACACGGGCTGATCAAGCGTGATGCCACGAAGCCGCGCGCGCTCGAATTGTTTAACGAGGACGGGTCTTCGGCCAAGCTTGCTCATGTCGAAGAAAACCCCTCTCGTGGCACGGTCTCACTGCCCCTCGTCGGTCGCGTGGCGGCTGGTATTCCCATTCTGGCTGAACAGAATGTAGAGGACACGTTCACGCTGCCCACGGAAATCGCGACGGACTCTTGTTCGTTTATTCTTGAGGTCCACGGCGATTCGATGATCAACGCAGGCATTTATAATGGTGACTACATCGTGGTTCGCGAGCAACCGAACGCCATGAATGGCGAAATCGTCGTTGCAATGATCGACGGGAGCGCTACCGTTAAAACGTTTTACAAGGAATGCGGCCGCGTACGCCTCCAACCCGAGAATGATGCGATGGAGCCCATCTATGCAACGAATCCCACCATCCTGGGAAAAGTCGTAGCATTGATGCGCAGGCTGTAGGATTCGCTTAATGACGCCACGCAAACCCGATACCGCCGTCGCTGCTGAATCGTCGCCAAGCGAGCACGGTTCTAAACGTATCAAGGCTTTTGATACGTTTAGGGGACTGCTGCTTATCTCGATGATGTGCTTTCATGCCGCATACGATGCGGCATATCTTTACGATATTCCCCTACCCTGGTTTACCTGCGGACCGTTTCAAGACATCTGGCGCTCAAGCATAAGCTGGTCGTTTCTTCTGCTTGCAGGATGGATGACCATTCATTCACGCTCCAATATCAAGCGTGCCGCGCAGTACGCCGTGGCCTCGATCGCAATTTATATCGTAACGAGTGTCGCCTCGGTTGACTCCCCTATCTCCTTTGGAATCATATTCTGCATGGCAGCGAGCACTCTTGCCTATATCGCACTCAAGCCTGCTATCTGCAGCCGCGACCCATTGCCAGTGGGTTTCCTCGCACTCGGACTATTCCTACTCCTGAAACACATCCCCGATACCATCTATTCAATATCGGGTTTAGAGTGGCTCGGTTTCCCTTCCGAAAGATTCTACTCCGGTGATTATTATCCAATAATCCCCTATACCTTCCTCTATATCGCGGGAGCCTCGTTTGCTCGAGCATGGAGCAATGCGCATGCGCAGGGAGATTTATATCCGGCAGGGATGTATCGCTGGCATTTGCCCATAGTGACATGGCTCGGCTCACACAGCCTTGCTGTATACCTTGTGCATCAACCGCTGCTTCTGCTTCTATTTACCCTTGCAACCTATCCTGCGGTCTAATAAAGGGTTCAAAACGCGGTGCATACGCCTTGGGGATGCGGGCAACAAGATGGATGCACTCATCAAGAAATCGTTCTTCAAGCACCATTCCTGAGGTATGAGCCAGAGTCAATAGACTGCCTTCCGCGTAGGGCAGCATAGCATCGATCAATTGATCGGATGCGGTCGCCTCTTCGCTGAGGTGATCAAGCAGTCGCGTTAATCCTTCGCCCGTAACGGAGGAAAAAGGAATGCAGCCTGGATAGCGATCGGTCAATATGCGTTTATAGCTCGGTTCCAAAAGGTCGATCTTATTCAATGCAACCAGGGTTTTCTTGTTACCCGCCCCGATCTCGTTTAACACTTGGTCCACGGCGTTCAGCTGACGCTCCCAATCCTCATCGGACGTATCCACCACCTTTACGATCAAATCGGACTCGAGCACCTCGGTCAGCGTTGACTTAAACGATTCAACGAGGCCGTGCGGCAATTTCTGGATGAATCCAACCGTATCGGTGATGGTCACCACACGACCACCCGGCAACGCGTAGGAACGAGTTGTCGGATCAAGCGTTGCAAACAATTTATCTTGAGCGAGGACGGACGCCCCGGTAAGCATGTTGAGCAACGAAGATTTACCAGCATTCGTATAACCTGCGAGAGCGATGCGATATGCCTCCGAGCTGCGGCGCTCTTTCGACTGAACGACGCGGCGCCGCTCGATATCTTTCAGCTGCTTACGCAGATTCGATATCTTACCGCGGATAAGGCGCCGATCGATTTCAAGCTGGCTTTCGCCTTGCCCGAAACGGCTACCGATGCCGCCGCGCGTCTGCTCTTTAGCAAGATGTGTCCACATGCCGCGCAGTCGCGGCAGCAAATACTGAAGCTGAGCGAGCTGGACTTGCAGCCGGCCTTCTCTCGTGCGGGCATGCAGTCCGAATATATCGAGAATAAGAGCGGTCCGATCAATAATCTTTACCGGTGACCCAACGGCTTTTTCAAGATAGCTCTGCTGTGAGGGCGTAAGGTCGTCATCAAAAATGACAACATCGATATCAAGCCTTGCAACCATCCCCTTCAGTTCCTCGACTTTACCCGAGCCGATATATGACTTAGGAATGGGCTTTTCCAAACGCTGCGTGAGGCGTGCAACCGTTTGGGCTCCAGCGGTGTCAGCGAGGCGTTCAAGCTCCTGTAGCGAGCGCTCGACCGGCCACGGACTATCTCGTCTATCGATGCCGAGCAGCAGCGCTCGCTCCGCCGTTCTTTCCGTAGAAATCAAATCACCCTTAGCCACCAAAACGCTCCAGTTGTTCGATTATGAATCCGGCTGCCTGTTCGATAGAAAGGGCATCCATGTCAATCCATTGAATCTTGGGGTCCCGACGACACCAGGAAAGCTGTCGTTTAGCGTAACGCCGTGACCTGAGCTTGATGAGCTCCACGGCCTCATCGATAGTCAAGCGCCCTTCCAATGCGTCGATGACCTCTTTATAGCCGATAGCCTGTCGTGAAGTAAGCGCATCCCCCATCCCTTGGTCAAGAAGGCGAGACACTTCGTCGACAAGACCCGCCTCGATCATAAGGTCAACGCGCGCATCGATTCGACGGTACAGGCGAGAGCGGTCCATCGTAAGCGCAAAGCGCAGCGAGGGATAGTGTTCGGATGGATGGGCGAAACCTGCCCGTTGGTCAGCGTACGAGACTCCTTCGTCTGCCATCTCAAGCGCGCGCACAACGCGACGCACATTATTCGGATGAATAGCAGCAGCGCTACGAGGATCACGCTGTTCTAGCAGGCTGTATAAACCATCTGCTCCCAGCTGTTCAGCCAAGGCGTTATAACGAGTGCGTCGCTCATCGTCGACCTCGCCCTGGGGGAATCGCATCTCTTCAAGAACGGCTTGAATATAGAGCCCCGTTCCACCGCACAGAATGGGAATGTGCCCTGATGCGAGTCGATCATCGATAAGCTTGCGGGCATCGCGCTGGAACAAAGCGACCGAGTACGGCTCATCTGGATCGGCGACATCGATCATCTGCAAGGGGACGCGCCGATCAGCAACCGGAGTTTTGGCCGTTCCGATATCCATGCCGCGATACACCTGCATGGCATCAACGGAGATGACATCGGTGTTGAGACGGAGCGCCACTTCATCGGCAAGCGCGCTCTTACCCGATGCAGTTGGACCAGAAATCGACAGAACGGGCAGCATTACCGAAAATCGCTCTCAAGCGAACCGGAAAGATACCAGGTCTTCGTTGTATCGATACGAACATCGACCATGCGACCAACCAACGTCAGAGGATCGACGCCCGTAGGGACAGGAGCGTGGACCGTTTGATTCCACGGGCTCTTACCCTGAAGCACCGTAGCGTCCTTCTTGGAAGTACCCTCGATAAGAACAGGTACAACGGAGCCGTTGAACTCGGAGTTGTAAGCAAAAGCGCCGTCCTCGATAACCTTAACGAGGCGGTTGAAACGATCAAGAATGACCTCATGTGGAGTCGGGTCATCGATTTCCGCAGCAGGCGTACCCTTGCGCTTGGAGTAGATAAAGGTGAAGGCCTGCGCGTAGCCGACCTCACGCGCAAGGCTGAGGGTCTCAAGAAAATCATCTTCGGTCTCGCCGGGGAAACCAACGATGATGTCGGTAGTCAAGGCGATATTGGGGATTTTGGACCGCACCGCATCGACGAGAGACAGGTAGTCTTCACGGGTATAGCGACGATTCATCTCCTTAAGAACTCGAGAAGAACCAGATTGGACGGCAAGATGAAGGTGCGGCATGACGGCCGGAACCTCGGCCATTGCCTCGATAGTTTCAGGAAGCAGGTCTTTAGGATGCGAAGAGGTGAACCGGATACGCTCGATGCCGGTATCGCCAACCGCCCTGAGCAGATCTGCGAAGCGCGGGGCCCCGAACAGGTCGCGCCCATACGAGTTAACATTCTGTCCAAGCAGCGTTACTTCGCGAACACCGCATCGAACAAGGCTGGTAACCTCGTCAACGATTTCATCGAACGGACGGCTCTTTTCGCGGCCGCGAACATACGGCACGATGCAGTAGCTGCAAAAATTATTACAACCCGTCATAATCGGAACCCAGGAATGATACGAAGTAGCACGATGCCATGGCATGCTCGTGGCATCCGAATCCTCGTGTTCCTCACAGCGTACATGATGACCACCCGATTGCAGGGCATCTGCAATCAACTCGCCAACATGCGCGATGGAATGCGTACCAAAGATAACATCGACGTTATCGAGATTGGTGAGAAGACCTTCGCCGTCACGCTGGGCAATGCAACCGCCAACCGCAATCACACGCTTACCATGCGGCGCAACGGGCAGGCTCTTGCAAGAAGAGCACTGGCCGTAGAGACGGGTGTCGGCCGCTTCGCGCACGCAACACGTCATAAAGATGACGATGTCGGCATCTGCGGGCTCGGCAACCTCCAGGCACCCATAAGAATCTAGAAGTCCGCTCACACGCTCGGAATCGTGAAGATTCATCTGGCAACCGAAGGTGCGGATGAAATACGTCTTACCAGAAAGAACAGAGAGAGTCATATTAGGAAACCTGCTGTACATCGTAGGGATTATGGGGCATATCTGGATACTGTGCCGATAGATGATGCACGAACACCGTCAGTCGAATGGCGGTGCGGGACTCGCCATTAATAACAATATCCGAAAAAATAGGAGCACAGGAAATGTCGAAACCGGTTGGGATAAGAAACCCGCGAGCAATGGCAGCGGCCTTAATAGCCTGATTCACAGCGCCGGCTCCCACACACTGAATGGTAACGGGAACACCATCTTTAACCATTCCAGCAATCGCACCGGCGACGGAAGCCGGAGACGATTTGCTCGAGACCTTCAGGAATTCCATCTATATTACTCCTGCAAATACGGTACGTTTAAAGTATGAAATAACTTTAGCAAACTGAGTGCGCGATAAGTCGGTGAGACTACTCTTCTTTCGCTAGCTCGAAGGTTACAGTGATGCGATCTTTACCGACGCGTATCCTCGGCTCGCCAGTAAGGTTGAGGTAGTAGCTCTCGGCAAGATCGTTGAAATCGCGTTCGACAGCTCGCGAGAACCGCGACAAATCATCCTTGCTAATCTTCAAGCCACGGCGATCTCGCTCGAGGTCGATTTCCTTGGGTGCACGCTCAGACGGATCGAGACGCTCGCGGAGAAGACGGGCGGTAACACTACGAAGCGGCCCGATAGAGCCGGCTAAAATTCGATGGGCTGTTCGCTCGGAAATATCGATACCCAGGCTGGAAGCAATCCGGATGAAGTCGGGAGCATCGGCGGCATAACCAAGGCGCTCGACAATCGGAAGCTCGCGCTCGTCCTCCAAAAACAGTAAACGCGATGCGTCGAGGCTATGGGAGGCATGATTGTACAAAGTGGCAGCGATCTCGGTAGGCGACCCCAAGTAGACGTCGCACCCATGCAGCTCCTCGAGTGCGAACTCACAGGCTGTACGAATGATGTTATGGGGACCA
>NZ_JADNJJ010000097.1:0-1104 GCF_015554865.1 Collinsella sp. D33t1_170424_A12
AACCCCCGTTTGACGGGGAGTGGGTGAAGGTTGCGGAAGTATTTAACCTCCAGATGGGCAAGACTCCGTCGAGAAAGAAGATGGAGCATTGGAATACGGGTGAGTACGATTGGGTTTCGATTAAGGATCTGGGATCGTATGGTCGATTTGTGGGACGTACAAAAGAGACGATTAGCGAACTTGGCCGTATCGAGTCCGGGATAAAGCAAGTCCCGGCCAATACGCTCTTGATGAGCTTTAAGCTGTCGCTGGGAAAGACATCAATTACGACCCGCCCCATTTATACGAATGAGGCCATCATGGCTTTTTTGGATAAAGGAACCTTTCAATTCGATTTGGGCTATATGTGGCATCAGTTCAGGACGAAGGATTGGGCTACGGGTACCAACATGGCAGTTATGGGGGAAACGCTTAATAAGAAGACGTTGGGAAGTGCGCTAATTCGTCTTCCGGATTTAAGAACGCAGAGAATGGTTGCCAGTTATCTTGATGTGATCCAGGGCCAACTTGAAATTGCCGGCAAGAAGCTCGAGTGTCTCGATACTCTCGTCAAATCCCGGTTTGTCGAGATGTTCGGGGATCCAGCCACCAATAGCCACAATCTGCCCATCGAAAGGCTATCCGATCTCGGAGTGTTAGAAAGGGGCAAATCAAAGCATCGTCCCAGAAATGCTCCGGAGTTGCGGGGAGGTCCGGATGGACCTTACCCCCTAGTGCAAACCGGCGACATAGCCAACGCAGGGCTGTATCTCAACACCTATAACGATACCTACACCGAACTTGGCCTGCGCCAAAGTAAAATGTGGCCAAAAGGCACGCTCTGCATCACTATAGCTGCGAATATTGCACAGACCACAATCCTCGCTATCGACGCATGCTTTCCTGATAGCGTGGTTGGCTTTACATCTGGGCGTACGATACAGAATGTCTTCTTGCACTATTGGTTTAGCTTTTTCCAAAGCATCCTTGAAGAGCAAGCGCCCCAGGCCGCCCAGAAGAATATCAACCTTAGGATTTTGTCCGACCTGGGCGTCATTACCCCCAGCATAGAGAAGCAGCAAGAGTTCGCTGCCTTCGTCGCCGAGGTCGACAAATCGAGGTTTA
>NZ_JADNJJ010000098.1:0-18090 GCF_015554865.1 Collinsella sp. D33t1_170424_A12
TCTCGACCACCACAAGGTTTTTGGGCAAACCATACTTGCGATAAAGCAGGGTCTCCTCAACGAAAATCAGGCTGCCATCGCAGCCAACTCCTAAAATGTCGACACCGCCAACGCCCCCATGGCCAAAGGTTTTGAGATACTCGACATACTGCTCAGGGAGCCTGAGGCCCAGCTTTTGCTCTGCAAGCGCGCGGGTTTCATCGTTGAACTCCGCATGGGTGAAGAAGCTGTTTTCACGATGTTGGTCAACCATGTTAAGGATTTGATGGTTCATCTACTTCTCGCCTTTCAGATACGAAGGTTGCGCACGAGGCGGGCTAGAGACGATAAAGCCCCGGCTTCGTTTTCGACTGGACTTGGTAGCCTGGAGACGATAAGGCGCGCGAGACGTCGTCTTTTCTCATGGGCACATGGACCGTGGGCACCATATTCATCAGGCGCTTGAAGGCGGGTAAGGCGCTCCATAGCTCGAATACGCGGGAATCAAAGTGTCCGCCAACCGTTATGGGGTCGAATTCTGGATACACGACAATAGTGGGGAGCTCGAGGGTTCCTATGCCATATTCGATTTCTTCGGTCAAGGCCTTGCTTGGCTTTGTATGCGAGCTGAGAAACAAGATGATGTTTTTTGAGTTTCGAAGGCGCTCGCGTAAGCGCGGTTTGAGGGTGAGCTCCCAGCTGCTTCTGTCGCGCACGTTATAGGTTTTTTCGTGCGAATCGTTGAAGGGAAACAGCCAATCTCGGCTCGCCCAGGCTCGGAGCAGCTGGTAGTGGCAGAAGTCGTGAGCGGCGTAAGCTCCTAGCCCCCTTTCGTCAAAAGGCTCGGCAACGTAAAAGGCTGCGTAGTTTCCATTTCTATAGGCCATTCGAAATCTCCTATCTTGCTAGGCCGAGTTCGTCAGCGACTTCGGGGAGTACGACTATAGTTACTTTGCCCGAGATGTGGGCGGCCCCGCTCGTCGCCGTATCTACAAGCAGCTTGTAGGATTCTGCGTTGCTTAGGCCGGCTCTCGATAGTCCCGTGCCGAGTAGGGGTAGATAGAGGTCGGCGCCCTGTCCACAGGTATCGTAATGGCGAAGCAGCGATTCGATGGCGCTTGCGATGTCCTGTTGCGTGCTTCGAGCGTTGCCATTGCTGTCGAAATGCGAAATCGCCAAAAGAAGGAAGACGCATTTATCGGTCTCCAGTACGGCGACGGTGCCTATGGGATAGGTGCCATCCTCGGTTTTCTCGGTTGATTTAAGCGCTCCTGCCAGCTGATTATTCAAGTCGCTTTCGAGGATGCCGGACTGTGCCATGCGGATGAGCCATTTCCCGTGCACGGTGTTTTCCGAGACCCCATCAGCGTCAGCGGCTTCATAGCTCCTTACAACATGGGTTTTGAAGGAGCAGTCGACGGGGATGGCTACAAGATTCTTCCTCTTTCTTCTTGAGGTAAATGCGAATCGAAAGAGGTCGCATGCTGTCCATTCAAGAGAACCGGTGCCCCTTTTCCAGATTATCCCTTTAGACTGCGATTTGTTTTCAAGGCCAACAACGCCTATGAGTGCTCGAGCAAGGAAGAGGCATGGATCATCAAGAGCAGTTTCTAATTGATCTTTTAATCGAGCTTCTTTTCGATTGCTCGAATCGATAAGGCCTAGGACGTCTCTGGCGAGATCTTCGAAATACAAAGAGTTGAGGGTTTCATCCCATAGGACCATGCATTCCTCGGAAACTCTCTGTTCAAGGCCATGCTGGAGCTCGATTGCTCTAAGTGCATTTGGCACATCTGCATTCCCGCTAAGCAATTTGCTCGTGCGGTGCTTGTCTAGATGGAATTCAGCGCCGCCCCTGGCGGTCACTCTTCCAGCAACAACGTAAGGTTCTAACAGTTTATTTAGAAATGCCTCATTTGATTCTGTGGGGTTGAAAGCATACCTCTTGGTGGTCTTTGTGAAGGCTGCGAGATTGAGCAAAAGAGGACTCCCATTCCTGTATTTTGACAACCTTTGACAACCTTATCACAACGCAGGGGGAACGACTGTTCGCTCTTCAGATCGGAGACTGAAACTGTTCGATTTGCTGGTTCTAGCAGCGGCAATCGGAACAGTTTCGGCTGCTGGAATAAGGTTTGGAGTGGCGATGGCTAACACCTTGGGGGCCGTGGGCGTAAACCTGCGCAAGGGCATTCGCGATCTTTGGAATGCTGGCCTATATGAAAATGTCGAGTGGTCGGCTCTCGATAATCCGATGGTGAGGGCAACGGCTAAGAATCCGCCGAAGGCCGTTATCTCGTGGAGTGATGCCAAGAGGCTTCACAAGGCTCGTATTGCAAATGGGGATCGCGACTATCATGTCGAGGCATTCATACACTGCTTCATCGACGACTATGAGTTCGATGGCATTCGCGAAGGCATTTGGAAGAACTGGGACTTTTTCTACAAGGTCGCCTCTCATTTCGATGGTATCGCTGGCATTGATTTCAGCACGTACGCGGACTTCCCTGAACCGCTCAAGCGCTATCAATTTCACAAGATGCGCGTTATGGAGCACGGTGCCAACCAGCGCGGCATCCCGGTTGCTCCAAATGCCCGCTGGGGCACTGCGGAGACCTGGGACTACTGCTTCGACGCACTTCCCGTGGAGGGGATGCTGAGCGTCGGAACGGTGGGAAGTGGCATACGGAGAATCGAGAATCGTCCCGTCTTTGAGACGGGCATTAGGGAGCTTGTAAAAAGGACCAGGCCGTCCTCCCTTGTTGTTATAGGGTCTGATAGGCATCCGGTTTTCCGTGAGCTTGAGAGCGAAGGCATTGCCATCTATCAGTTTGATGGTAAGACGAGCTCCTACTTCAAGATGAGGGGCGGTCGCGATGTCTAAGCCTCTTTCTGAACTGTTTGATGGGACCAAGGGTGCAATTGCTTTTCGCGGTGATGCCGAAGCGATCATTGCGTCTCGCGTCGATGGGATGGATTTGCGTGCACATCCCGTTGCGCAGAAGCAGCTGAACGCTAGAACAAGGCGAATGATTGCCAAGAGGATCCGTGCGCGAACCGCAACTCGCGAGGAGTATGAGCGCTATATGTGGGATAAGCGTTTTAGAAGGCGTCGCCGCGCCGGGGTCAAGGAGTATTGGAAGCAGGAGCGCAAGCGGCTCGAGAGTGGCGAGCAGGGCACGAGAAATTGGAGTCGGGAGCAGCGATTGTCAATCCTTGCAGGTGGGGCGGCGCGATTCAAAGGCAGAACGCTGCATGCCCATCATACGTATAGCGCCCGCATTTATCCCCAACTCGCCAATCGAGGGGAAGTAATATATCCAGCAACGCAACGCGAGCATCTCACGGGTTGGCATGGCGGTGCGTATAGGAACAGCCTGCCTGGAAAACGAATCCGACGTATTCAAGACTTTTAGGAGAGCACCTATGGATATGGACAACACTCTTGCAGTTAAACTGCCCGTGATGGACGTGCCCGCAAGGGCTTGTATGGAGCTCAAGAAGCTAACGGGACTTCCCTTGGGAGAGGTCAAGCGCCGTGCCGCTGCCGATGAGTTTCTTTATGTGTGCGATTACGTAGACGGGGGTGGCCTCAAGCTCATCAATAAGATTAAACGCGAAATGAGAGAGTACGGAATCGTCGTTCGGCTATACGAGGACGGCGAAGAAAGTACTTCGGAGCTGTTCGATAATATCGAGCGCCTTCACGATGAGATAGATGGGGAGTATTGGTAAGGTGCTTCCATTTGAGTTAAGTGGAGTCTAGGTGCAATTAGATTCGACACAGGGGCTATCGCTGACATCCCATGGTGAATCGCGCGGCTACGGGCGCCTTGAAGGAAGGCCGGCCTCGCTAGACGCTGTCTGGCGGACCTGGCCTTGCTCGAGGGCGTTATTCGTTGACGTCGAAGCCGTCGGCGAGCTCGATCTTGAGCGCACCTGCCTCGTCGAACGAATAGGGGCATTCGTTTACGGCCCCGTTGTCGTTGTTGGTGAGCACGACGTATCTCTTCTTGACGCTGTAGGTTCCCGTGGTCTGGAGTCCCATACAGCTGAGGCTGTACGTATTGGGATCGTAGAACTCGATTTTGTACGAGAAGTTGTTGACGAAGAAGCTGTAGTAGTAGCCGTTGAGTTGGGACGATACGGCGCTCACCGTCTCAGCGTCGGCGTCCTCGCGCTTCTGCATCTCTGCCGCATAGCCGTCCGGGTCGGCCTTCTGGGCCACCTCCTCGGCGGAGGCGCTGTGGACGATATCGTCCGTCGAGAGCTCGAGCTTGTCGCAGTCCGGAATTTCGCTGACGTCAAGGGAGATCTCCTTGCCGGGTTCGAGGTCGCCCCCGGGCACCTCGAAGGTGAGCAGCGCAAACTCACGCGGCGCGCCCTGTAGCACGAAAAGGGCGAATCGAGCGTCCTCCATGTGCAGTCCTGACGACTTTTCCCATCGAAAATCAAAATCGTCGAGTAGCGGGCTTCGTCACGCTCACAAAACCGCAGCTAACAGAAATGCTGCTAACCATGTATACAAAGCCCCAAGAGGATGTGCCTGTGAAAAGTCGTCAAGATTGCATCGCGCACCTCCCATGCGCTGATAACGAGCGTCGATGCCGCGCGAGAGAGGCCCCGAGCCCCCTGCTCGTCTTGGGAGAAGACGTATGAAGAAATCAACA
Organism: Collinsella sp. D33t1_170424_A12; assembly: GCF_015554865.1. NCBI lineage: Bacteria > Bacillati > Actinomycetota > Coriobacteriia > Coriobacteriales > Coriobacteriaceae > Collinsella > Collinsella sp. D33t1_170424_A12. The sequence continues at coordinate 4,650 of NZ_JADNJJ010000098.1, forward strand.
GGACGTGCGATAGCATCCCGTGGTAAATCGCGCGGCGTGGGTGGCGAATTGCGCGGCTTCCCTGCTAGAATGAAGAATTGCATAAAAACCAAGAGGGAAGGGATTCTCGCGTCATGAGCACGAAGCCGTCCTATTACATCACCACGCCCATTTACTACGTGAACGCCGACCCGCATCTGGGCACCGCGTACTCCACGATCATCGCCGACGTCCAGGCGCGCTACCGCCGCGCCGCCGGCTACAGCGTCAAGTTCCTCACCGGCATGGACGAGCACGGCCAGAAGGTCGCCGAGGCCGCCGAGAAGCACGGTATGACCCCGCAGGAGTGGTGCGATTCCCAGGCCCCGCACTTCCATGAGCTGTGGAATGAGCTCGAGATCTCGAACGACGACTTCATCCGCACCACCGAGGAGCGCCAGAAGCGCGCCGTCCAGTATCTGTGGGACCGCATGGAGGAGTCCGGCTACATCTACAAGGGCAGCTACGACGGCTGGTACTGCGTGCCGGACGAGACCTTCTTCACCGAGACCCAGGTCGACAAGGCCGACGAGGCCCGCGGCACCAAGGGCGAGCACCTCTGCCCCGACTGCGACCGCCCGCTCGAGCGCGTCAAGGAGGAGAGCTGGTTCTTCAAGCTCTCCGCGTTCCAGGACAAGCTGCTCGCGCTCTATGACGAGCATCCCGATTTCGTCCAGCCCGACTTCCGTATGAACGAGGTCCGCTCGTTCGTCGAGGGCGGCCTGAACGACCTCTCCGTCTCTCGCACGTCCTTCGACTGGGGTATCGAGGTGCCCTTCGATAAGGAGCACGTCACCTACGTGTGGTTCGACGCCCTCACCAACTACATGACCGCCGTGGGCTATGGCCAGGAGGGTGACGAGGCCGCGGCCGACTTCGCCTACCGCTGGCCCGCGCAGACCCACATCGTGGGCAAGGACATCATCCGCTTCCACTGCGTGATCTGGCCCGCCATGCTCATGGCACTGGGCGAGGCCCTGCCCGAGCACGTCTTCGCCCACGGCTTCCTAACCGTGAAGAACGAGGAGACCGGCAAGGCCGAGAAGATGTCCAAGTCCCGCGGCAACGCCATCGCCCCGCGCGAGGTCATCGAGAAGCTGGGCGTCGAGGGCTACCGCTATTACTTCATGACCGACGTCACCCCCGGCACCGACGGCGCCATCAGCTTCGGTCGCATGGAGCAGGTTTACAACGCCGACCTGGCCAACAGCTGGGGCAACCTCATCTCGCGCTCGACCAACATGTGCATCAAGTACTTCGAGGGCGCCACGCCCGAGCGCGCGGCCGACGCCGCCGGCTACGCCGAGAACCCGCTGGCGGCGACCGCCGAGGGCATCTTCGACCGTTATGCTGCCAAGATGGAGGCCTTCGCCTACGGCGATGCCGCCAAGGAGATCATGGACCTGGTCCACGCTGCCAACCACTACATCGAGGACTCCGAGCCCTGGACGCTTGCGAAGGACCCCGCCAAGGCCGGCGAGCTCGCCAACGTGATCTGGAACCTGCTCGAGGCGATTCGCATCTCCGCGCACCTGCTCATGCCGCTCATGCCGAGCACGAGCGCCGAGGCCCTGCGCCGCATCGGCTGCGAGGCGGAAGGCCTGACCGACGATATGGCCGCTGCCTGCGCCTGGGGCCAGCTCGCCGCCGGCCTGCCGGTGGAGAAGGGCGAGGCGCTCTTCCCCCGCCTGGGTTAATCGACCTGCTCGACCACCCGGGGCACCCGACCCTGCCGCCTGACCGTCGCCTGCGCGTCTCAAGCGCGCTGCGTTTCGCGTTCGCGGCGATCTCGGGCGCTTCGGGCGGTCGTTTTCTTTGCTGAGCTTTTGAATGGAGCGGCCTATGACTACCTCCCCGCTTGCGAACCCTACGGCCACGCGCGAGATGCTCGAGGCGTTCGGGCTGGCAACCAAGCATCGCCTGGGCCAAAATTTCCTCATCGACAACCACGTCATCGAGCACATCATGGCGCTGGCCGAGCTCGATGGAACCGAGCGCGTGCTCGAGGTGGGCCCGGGTATCGGTACGCTCACGCTCGCGCTCTTGCAGGAGGCTGCGCGCGTGACGTCCATCGAGATGGATGCCGAGCTCGAACCGGTGCTTTCGGCTCACGCCATGGATCATTCGAACTTCCGCTTCATCATGGGCGACGCCCTGACGGTCCCGCCTGCGGCGGTCGCCGAGGCGCTGGACGGCGAGCCCGAGCTGCTCGTGGCGAACCTACCCTACAACGTGGCAGCCACCATCATCCTGCAGTTCTTCCAGACCATGCCGACGCTCCGCCGCGCCGTGGTGATGGTGCAGAAAGAGGTGGCCGACCGCATCGCCGCGGTGCCGGGCACCAAGGCGTTTGGCGCCTACACGGCCAAGCTCGGCCTGTACGGCGAGGTCGCGGGCCGCTTCGAGGTGCCGCCGCGTTGCTTCATGCCCGCGCCGCACGTCGACTCCGCGGTGGTGCGCATCGATCGCCTGGCCGGTGGGTCCGTGTGCGAGCTGCTGGCCGACGGCGCCGACCGCGCCCGGATCGCCCGCGTGATCGAGGCGGCCTTCGCCCAGCGCCGCAAGACCATCCGCAACTCCATGTCGGCCACCGGCTTCGATAAGGCGCAGCTCGACGAGGCCTTCGCCGCCTGCGGCATCGCGCCCACCGCGCGCGCCGAGTCGCTGCAGGTCGAGGACTTCATCCGCTTGGCCGCCGCGCTGTCGCACGCTGCGGGGGATGCCGCATGCTAGCCGCGCCCCAGGCGTCGTGCGACCCGCGCTTCGAGCTGGCGTTCTACAAGAAAAAGAAGCGCTTCGAGGCGCCTGTCCCTGCAGCGCCCCTGGCCGATACGCATGCGCATCTCATGAGCTTCTGGGGCAAGGAGCCGGCCGAGGTCCTTGCCCGTGCGGCCCTGGCGGGCGTGCGCCAGATGACGGCCATCTACGATCCGCTGGCTGACGAGCGCGATTCGCAGGCGCATGCCATGCAGCTGCGCGGTTGGCTCGCGGACGCGCGCGAGCTGCTAGAAGAGGCCGGGAGCCTGAACGCCCCGGCATACCCGGTGGCCGATGCGCATGAGGCGGACCCGGCGCTCGGCCGGCCCGCGGCGCTGCTCGAGCGCGTGGGCTATCTGGCGGGCGTGCACCCGTACGGCGCGCCGGCGTATACCGATGCGGTGCACGCGCAGGTGGCCGCGGCGCTCGACGACCCGCTGTGCTGGGGCGTGGGCGAGATCGGTCTGGATTACCACTTCGACGCCGAGGACAACATCGAGGCCGCCCCGCACGATCTGCAGATGGAGGTTATGGCCCGCCAGCTCGAGCTCGCATGCGCGCGCAACGTGCCCGTCGAGCTCCACGTGCGCCACGAGGCCGACGACCTGGCACGCACCTCGCATGTCGATGCGTACCGCGTGCTCAAAGACGTGGGCGTGCCGGCAGCCGGCTGCGTGCTTCACTGCTTCGGCGAGGACCGCGCCACCATGGAGCGCTTCTGCGACCTGGGCTGCTACATCGCCTTCGGCGGTGCGGCCACGTTCAAGCGCAACGACGAGGTGCGCGAGGCGTTTGCGGCCTGCCCGATCGACCGCCTGCTGTTCGAGACCGATTGCCCCTACATGGCGCCCGAGCCCCTGCGCGGCTTGGAGTGCGAACCCGCTATGATCGGATGGACCGCCGCCGCGCTTGCGTGCGACCGTTCGTCCCGGACGGGTGAAAACCCGGACGATATCGCGTATGCTGTCTGGCGCAACGCAACGAAGCTGTTTGGAAGGCACGAGTAATGGAAGATACGTCACTGCAGGAGCACGAGGCGGACGTCATGGACGACGCGGCCCCGGAATCCACGGAGCCCGCGGTCGAGAAGACGACCGACCAGATCTTGCGCGAGCGTCGCGAGGCGGCCATGGGCGGCCCCAACGTGGATGGCGAGATCCATCGCAGCCTGCCGCTCACGCGCGTTGCATACGCGCTGCTTGCCTGCACCGTGCTGGGCTATGTGGTCTTTACCGTGGCTGGCAGCTCGGGCAACCAGGGGCTCGAGTATATGGCGGGTATCGCCACCTCCGTGCTGTTCCTGGTGACGTTCGTGGTGTGGTTCGCTTCGCGCCGCCAGGCCAAGAAGCTCACCGAGATCAAATATGCCGAGCAGCGCCAGGTGCTTCGCGATGCGGCCGAGCGCCGTAAGCGCGAGGAGAAGGAGGCCAAGGCCGCCAAGAAGCGTCGACGCAAGAAAAAGTAGCACGTCGCCCATCGAGGTGAAAACAGCGGGGCCGCCCGGGCAGGAGAACGAACTGCCACGGGCGGCCCCGCTTCTTGTATGCGCATAGTTGCTGGCGCGCCGCTATGCCATGTCGAGGTCGTGCGCGTTGACGGGTTCGGCGTACTGGCGCACCTCGGCCTGCGCGGGCCGACCGCTCACCAAGCGGAAGAGGCGGTCGATCTGCACCATCACCCAATCGAAGCCCGACGGCGCGTCAAGGTCCTCGGCGCACACCAGCGGCGCCTGGGCAACTTCCGTTCCGTCCTGCATCACGCGGATGGTTCCGGCGGCATCGCCTTCGCGCACGTCGCCGTGCAGCTCGTTTAGATCAAGCTCGAGCTCGACGTCGCCGGCGAGGCTGAAGAGGTCGACTGTTTGATCGGGGTGCTCGACCGTGATATCGACGGTCTTGTCGGACCAGTCCGCATGCGGGGCGCGCGCGACCAACGGCATGCCCTCGCCGCAGGTGCGCGTGGTGGGCGCGACGGGATAGGGTACCACGTGGTCGTAGTACCAGTTCGCCAGGGCGAGCGTGTCGGCCCAGCGCTGCTCGTCGCCCTCGGAGCCGAGGGTGACGGTGTAGATCTCGCCGCCGGCATCGCGTTGGAAGGCGCCCACGAAGCACTGGAGCGCCTCGTACGTGCCGCCCGTCTTGCCGCCGATGTTGCCCTCCTTGCCCAAAATCTTGTTGCGTTCGATCATGTCGATCGTCCGCTCGGCGCCGTCGGCGCCGGTCACCGTGATCTGAGGGTTATCGTCGCAGGTGAGCGCGCGGAACTCCTCGTTATCCATGGCGTAGGCGAACATGGTGGCCACGTCGCGCGCGGTGGAGTGGAAATCGCCCTCCCAGCCGTCGAAGTCCAGGCCGTGCGGGTTGGAGAAGACGGAATGCTCCATACCCAGCTCCTGGGCCTTGGCGTTCATGGCATCGATAAAGACCTGGTAGGGGTCATCGCTGGCGGGGTCGATCTTGGAGCCGGTGAAGGTGGCGAGCGCCATGGCGGCGTCGTTGCCCGAGGGGATCATCAGCGCCTTGAGCGCCTCGTCGCGCGTGAGCACATCGCCCTCGCGCAGGTCGGCCGACGACTGCCCCACGGTGGCGGCGCGATGGTCCACGGTGAGCTCGTCGCTCGCATCCGTGTTCTCCAGGGTCACGATGGCGGTCATGACCTTGGTGATCGAGGCGATTTTCACCTCCTTGTCGGCGTCGCGCTCGAAGTACACCGTCCCGTTCTTGCCCATAACGATGGCCTCCTGGCAGGCGAGGTCGGGACGGTCTTCGGTTTCACGCACGTCTTCGGTGTAGGTGGCGCCGCAGATGATGTCGGTGTCGCGCATCTCGGCGAAGGAGGCGGCGGGTGCGGCACCCAGGATGAGCGAGAAGGCGATGGCTGCGGCGAGGCGGGCGCGATGGCGCGCGACGGGGATGGTTCTCATAGGGGCGGTGGTCCTTTGTATGTGGTTGCGGGCGATGCTGAGCATGAGTATAGCGGTTGCGAGCTGTGCGCTTCCTTTGGGTATTACCTTAACGTGTGCTTAACTGCTATCAAATGTCCGCACCCCGCGCCGCGGCGCGGCGATAATGGAACCGCGGAAGGGAGTGCATGTATGCAAACGCGAATTCTCGTGGTAGACGATGAGAAGACGATCACCGACCTGGTGGGGATATATTTGCGCAACGAGGGGTTCGACGTGACCCTGGCGTATACGGGCGCCGATGCTGCGCGCGAGATCTTGAGCCGCGAGTTCGACCTGGCGGTGCTCGACATCATGCTGCCCGATATCGACGGCTTCGAGCTGCTGCGCACCATTCGCGCCGAGCGCACCTATCCGGTGATCATGCTCACGGCGCGCGATTCCCAGACCGATAAGATCGAGGGCCTTACGCTGGGCGCCGATGATTACGTGGTCAAGCCCTTCCGGCCACTTGAGCTTGTGGCGCGTGTAAAGGCGCAGCTCAGGCGGTACACAAGCTACGGCACGCGCAGCGAGGCGGAGGAGGCGGCGGCCGTGCTCGCGTTCAACGGCCTGGTGATCAACCGCGATGCCCGCAGCGTGTCGGTGGACGAGAAGCCGGTGCGCCTGACGCCGCTCGAGTATTCGATCCTGCTCTACCTCGCCGAGAACCGCGGGCGCGTGGTGCCGGTGGGAGAGTTGTTCCAGGCCGTGTGGGACGAGGAGTTCATGGCGAGCTCCAACAACACCGTGATGGTGCACATCCGCCATCTGCGCGAGAAGATCGGAGACGACGCCCAGAACCCGCGCTTCATCAAGAACATCTGGGGAGTCGGCTACACCATCGAGAAGTAGCCTCGAACCCCGATCGAGCGCGTGCCGCATTGCGGCCAACGAGAACTACGATTGAAGGCGAACTGCATGAAAGCCGATAAGAACCGCGCCGCGCGCGGCCAGCGCGCCCCCATCAACCCCATGACCGGCGCGCCCAACGTACGGGATGGGGCGGTGCGCGCCCAGGCGGGCGCGGGCGGCGACGTGCGGCCGGCGTCCGATGCGAACGAGGCGCCCGTCGTGAACGCTGCTGCCGGCGGCGACCACATCGAGGACGTCTTCGAGAAGCTCAAGATCTTCTTCGACAGCCGCGTGGTGGCGCTCGTCGTGTTGGCGGTGCTGCTTTTCGAGCTGGTGGGCCTGGATAACATCGTGCTCCTCCTGGCGTGCTACCTGGTGGGCTATATGCTCGTGGACCGCTTCATCAACGTGCGCCGCAGCGTCGTGATGGGCGGTATCGCCTGGGAGTCCCTGCTACTGCTGGGGCATGTGGTGCGCCGCAGCGCCGGCCCGCTGTTCTTGGATATCGACTACTTCTTCATGTTCTGCGGCTTTTTCCTGGCGCTCGCCGTGTGCGGGACCTTCTTCGCCGGCCGCGCCATGTTCATGTACGGGCAGCGCCGCGGCCGCGAGCAGGCCGATGCCGCCATCGCGAAGCATCTGATCGACCGTTTGGTCGAGCATCGCGATAGCTGGGACCACCTCGACGGCGATTACCTCGAGGTCGAGGGCGCTATCAACCGCGTGCGCGCCCGCGAGCGCCAAAGCGACCAGGCCCTGCTGGACGAGGCGCGCCGCAAGGACGACCTCGTCACCTACCTGGCGCACGACCTCAAGACGCCGCTTGCCAGCGTGGTGGGCTATCTCTCGCTGCTCGAGGAAGCGCCGGACCTGCCCGTTGAGCAGCGCGTCCGCTTCACGGGGGTGGCGCTGGAGAAGGCGCATCGCCTGGACGCCCTCATCGAGGAGTTCTTCGACATCACGCGCTTTGATTTTCACGACATCGTCCTCACGCGCGGCTATATCGATTTGGCGCTCATGCTCGCCCAGGTGGCCGATGAGTTCTACCCCATCCTCTCCGAGCAGGGCAAACATGCCCAGATAGAGGTGCCCGAGGGCCTCACGGTGCTGGTGGACGGCGACAAGATGGCCCGCGTGTTCAACAACGTTATGAAGAACGCTATCGCGTACAGCTACGTGGGGTCGACGATTCGCGTGCGCGCGCATCGGCGCGACGGCGGCGGGGTGCGCATCTGCTTCGAAAACCAGGGCGACCCCATTCCCGAGCCCAAGCTCAAGGTGATCTTCGAGAAGTTCTACCGCCTCGATGCGGCACGCGCCACCAATCACGGAGGGGCCGGCCTGGGTCTGGCCATCGCCAAGGAGATCGTGGGCGCGCACGGCGGCACCATCGTCTGCTCCTCGACGCCCGAGCGCACGGTCTTCACCATCGATCTGCCCGACTAGGACGCCTCGATCGCACGGCGCCTCGCCTTACGTTGTCTTAACAAACGCCTTTCACCTGCATGAAACGGCTCGCGTACCATCTGATGAGCTATACCCAGGGTGCAAGAGGAGGTTGCCAGGTGGACGAGGCACGATCAAATTGGGATGCAGAGCTTGAGGCCGCGCGCCGACGCGAGACGGGCGTGCTCGACGAGGCGCTTGCGAAGACGGAGGACCATCCGACGCGCATCGCGGTGTCCAACCTCGATCTGTTCTACGGCGACCACCATGCGCTGAAGGACGTCTCGATCGATATCAAGGATCGCGAGATCACGTCGTTCATCGGCCCGTCCGGCTGCGGTAAGTCCACGCTGCTGCGCTGCTTCAACCGTATGAACGATATGGTGAAAGATTGCCGCATCGAGGGCAGCATCCTGCTGGACGGCCAGGATATCTACCAGGACTACAACGTAACCCGCCTGCGCCAGCAGGTGGGCATGGTGTTCCAGCGCCCCAACCCGTTCCCCATGAGCATTTACGACAACGTGGCATATGGTCCCCGCGGCCTGGGCATCAAGGACCGCGATGAGATCGACGGGCTGGTGGAGGATTCCCTGCGCCGTGCCGCGCTGTGGGACGAGGTCAAGGACAAGCTCAAGCAGTCCGGTCTTGGCCTTTCGGGCGGCCAGCAGCAGCGCCTGTGCATCGCGCGCGCGTTGGCCGTCAAGCCCGAGGTGCTGCTGATGGATGAGCCCACATCGGCGCTCGATCCCGTGTCGACCGTCATGATCGAGCAGCTGGCGCTGGAGCTCAAGAAGGACTACACCCTCGTGGTGGTCACGCATAACATGCAGCAGGCGTCCCGCATATCCAATTCCGTTGCGTTCTTCCTGCTGGGCGAGCTGGTCGAGCATGCCGAGACCGGCGAGCTGTTCCGCAACCCCCGCGACGTTCGCACGCAAGATTACCTGACGGGCCGCTTCGGATAACGGCATCTGGGTATGATGGGCTAGAGGCGAGGCGAGAGGCGACCATCCATGATTTACTACGTCGAAGACGATGACAACATCCGCGGTTTGACGCTGTATGCGCTGCGTCAGCAGGGTATCGAGGCCGAGGGGTTCTCGTGCGACAGCGAGTTCAAGGCCGCCGTGGCCAAGCGCGTGCCCGATGCCGTCCTGTTGGACATCATGCTTCCCGATACCGACGGGCTGGAGATCTTGCATCGCCTGCGCGCCGACCAGGAGACCGCCACGCTCCCCATCATGATGCTCACCGCGAAGGATACGGAGCTCGATAAGGTGGTCGCCCTGGACGGCGGCGCCGATGATTACCTGACCAAACCGTTCTCGCTCATGGAGCTCACAAGCCGTTGCCGCGCGCTGCTGCGCCGTGGCGGCATGATGAAGAAGGTGAGCGATACCCTCTCGGCCGGCGGCATCGTGTTGAGCCCGAGCCATCGCCAGGTCGTGGTGGACGGCGTCGAGGTCAAGCTCACCCTGCGCGAGTTCGAGCTGCTCGAATACCTCATGCGCAAGCCCGGCATCGTGTTCTCGCGCGAGGCGCTGCTCCAGAGCGTGTGGGGCTGGGATTTCGACGGCGGATCGCGCACGGTGGACGTGCATGTGCAGACCCTTCGCCAGAAGCTGGGGGAACGAGCGGGATGCATCGAGACGGTGCGCGGCGTGGGGTATCGCTTCGCCGACCGCGCGGTCGAGTAGGGAAGCGCGACGGTGAGCACCCGGCAATCCCTTTCCCATCGCGTGTTCTCCACCATCTTCGTGGTGGCCATCATCGCGATTCTGCTCTTCATGATCGCCGGCACGGCGTACCTGCAGAGCAACCTGATCGAATCCACGCGTCGCGAGCTTATCGAGGAGACCGATGTGGTGGCGGCGGCGCTCGAGCAGACGACGGGCGACAAGGCGTTTTTGGACGAGGTCGACCTGGACGACAGTCGTTTGACGCTGTTGTCTTCGGATGGAACGGTTCTCTATGACAACGTGGAGGATCCCGAGGACATGGGTAACCATGCCGATCGCCCCGAGATCCGCGCGGCGTCTCTGTACGGTACCGGCTCCGCCGAGCGCTCGAGTACCACGGTGGGCGAGACCATGGTGTACGAGGCGGTGCGCTTGAGCGACGGCCGCATCATCCGCCTGGCCAAGCCGCAGGAGAGCTACGTTGCGATCTTCGCGCGCCTGCTGGTACCGCTGCTGGCGTTGGGCGTCGTCGCCGCGATCGTGGCATGGTTCGCCGCGCGCCGCGAGTCGCGGGCCATCATCGCGCCGCTGCTGCTGGTCGACCTCGACCATCCGAAGGACAACCTCGAGCATGCGTACGCCGAGATGGTTCCCATGCTGGAGCGCATCGAAAACCAACGTCAAGAGCTCAAGCGGCAGATGCGCGTGCTGGCCGACAACGACCGCATGCGCCGGGAGTTCACCGCCAACATCACCCATGAGCTCAAGACGCCGCTCACCGCCATCTCGGGATACGCCGAGCTGATCGCGAGCGGCATGGTGGAAGACGAGGCCGATAAGCAGGATTTCGCGCACCGCATCCATATGGAAGCCGGCCGTCTCACCTCGCTGGTCAACGATATTCTCACGCTGTCCAATCTGGACGAGGCCGAGCACAGCGACGATGCCGGCGCCCTCGAGACCCTGGGCTCGCGCGAGCCGGTGGACATGGCGCGCCTCATCGACTCCATCTACCAGCGACTGGAAGGCGTTGCGGCGGCGTCGGACGTGACGCTGTCGACTTCGTGCGATCCAGTCGTGATCGAGGGTGTACCGCGCCTGCTTGACGGCCTGGTGTACAACCTGGTGAGCAACGCCATCCGCTACAACCGCCCCCGTGGGTCCGTCGAGGTCGGATGCGGCTTGGATGGCGGGGTCCCGTTCGTGCGCGTGAGCGACACGGGCATCGGCATCGCCAAAGACGAACAGGATAAGGTGTTCGAGCGCTTCTATCGCGTGGACAAGAGCCGTTCCAAGATGCGCGGCGGTACGGGCCTGGGCCTGGCCATCGTCAAGCACGCGGCGCTCTTCCATGGAGCGTCGATCAAGGTGGAGAGCGAGTTGGGCGAGGGGACGACCATCACGGTGCGCTTCCCCGGGCCGTTTGACGGAGCGGCGGCGTAGTTCGCGCGCAATTCGCGCGTCGGTGATACGTTTTCTATGTGCAACGCGCGGTGGTTCCGTCGGACCTCCCAAGAAGTGCTCTCATCCGCTACCATATCAAGGCACCATGTTGTTCTGGAGGTATATGGGATGACCCTGCTGGAATTGTTTCAACTAATAAAAAAGCACGTACTGCTGGTAATCGTGTTGCCGGTTGCGTGCGCCATCGCCATGGGCGCTGCGAGCATCTTCATGATGGAGGATACCTATACGGCTCAGACGAGCATGTATATCCTCGCCCGTGCTGCCGGCAACGAGGGGGCGACGAATTATAACGACCTCTCCGCATCGCAGATGATCGCCAACGACGTCGCGCGCCTGCTGCAAAGCGATGTCGTCGTGAAGGGCACGGCGCAGGAGCTTGGCATGAAGAGCCTGGCCGCCTATAAGATCAGCGTTTCCAGCGAGACCACCTCGCGCGTGATCACGCTGTCCGTTACCGGTCCCGATGCTACGAGCGCCGCACGCGTCGCCAACGCCATGGCGAGCACCGTGTCCGATGTCGCCCGCGAGGTCCAGATGGCCGAGAGCGTCAACGTCATCGATGTGGCGGAGCCGCCTGCTGCGCCGTCCGGTCCCAACCGCGTGCTCTATGTCGCCGTGGCATTCTTGGCGGGCCTGTTCGCCGCCGTCGCCGCCATCGTGCTGATGGACATGCTCAACACGCGTGTTCGCAACGCCGAGGAGGCCGAGGAGCTGCTCGGTATTCCCGTTATCGGTTGGATTCCTACCATGAAGGCTGGTGAATAGACATGGCAGCAAAGAAGCGTCGCGGCGACAGCAAGCTCGCCGTACAGAATGCTATGAAGACCCTGCTGGCAAACGTTCGCTTTGCCAGCGTCGACCGGCCGATCCAATCGCTTGCCATCACGTCTTCGAAGCCCAAGGAGGGTAAGTCGACGACCGCATACAACCTGGCGTGCGCCATCGCCTCGAGCGGAGCGAGCGTCGTGCTGGTGGAGTGCGATATGCGTCGCCGCACGCTTGCGAGCCTTCTTCGCGTCCATGCCCAGCATGGGCTGTATTCCGTGCTGTCCGAGCAGGTAGCGCTTGAGGACGCCCTCGTGAAGACCGATCAGGCCAATCTGTTCTTCCTCGACTGCGAGCCGCAGATTCCCAATCCTGCCGACATCATCGCCTCCCGTCGCTTCGCCGACCTGATGGCGCGCCTGGAGAGCCAGTTCCGCTATGTGATCGTGGACACGCCCCCGGTTGGCGCCTTCGTCGACGCCGCCGAGGTGGGCCAGCTGGTCGACGGCGTGCTGTTCGTGGTTCGTGAGAACTTCACCAAGCGCAGCGAGGCCGTTGCCGCCGTCGAGCAGCTTCGCAAGGGCGACGTCAATATCATCGGCACGGTGATGAGCTTCTGCGACGGCACGTCCAACGATTATTACTCGTATTACTCAAAGGGTGCCGCGCATCCGGTTGACTCGAGCTTGTTTGCCGACTCCGAAGCGGTCGCCCGCGTGGAGCAGGCCTCCGGCGCGCGTCCGCAGGGCGGCGGCAGCCGGTTTGCCAAGCGTTAGGCGGGGCGTATGCGCGATATCCATTGCCACATCCTTCCGTATGTGGATGACGGCGCGCGCGATTTGAATGAGAGCCTCGCCATGCTCGAGGCTGCGAAGGCGGCGGGCGTCACGTCTATCGTGTGCACGCCGCACTGTCGCGATCCGTATTTCGATTTCGATTCGATGTGGGCTTCCTTCAAGCTGTTGAAATCGCATGCGCAGGGCTTTCCCTTGCAGATGGGGTTCGAGGTCAATTACGCGAAGTTGATCGAGCTGGGCGTCGAGGCATCGGACTATCTGCATTTCGATGGCAGCAACGAGCTGTTGCTCGAGTTGCCGACGAGGGCGGGCGCCCTTGAGTTCTCCTCGTTCGAGCGTGCGATATACGAGCTCCAGGGTCGCGGTTACGAGGTGATCATCGCTCATCCCGAGCGCTGTCAGGCGATCCAGAAGGACGTGGGCATTGCCGAGAACCTGGTGCGCATGGGATGCCGCCTGCAGGCATCGGCTGATTTCATCGTCGGAGGTCGCTTCGGGAAGGAGCGCAAGCCGGCAAAGCGGATGTTCGACCGGTTCCTCTACAGCTATATTGCCAGCGATGCCCATAGCGTGAAGCATTATGAGTATCTCAAGACCGCCCGCAGCAAGTTTTCCGTCTGCGGCCGTCACATGAAGCGCTAGCTGTTAAGTGCCAAGACGTTGTTTACATCTCGATGGTGACAAATAGGGAGGGCTCCCGCATGCTGTGAGTT
>NZ_JADNJJ010000099.1:0-2158 GCF_015554865.1 Collinsella sp. D33t1_170424_A12
CTCCCGGGCGGCGGAGAGCTTGGCGAACACGGGATGCTTCGCGTTGAGCTCCAGTACGCGCACGGTCTTGGGCATGCCCTCGATATCGGCCGACGCATCGCGGGCAAGGACCTTCTCCATCTCGAGCGACAGCGGTCCCTCGGTGGTGATGCAGGCGGGAGCATCAGTCAGGCGCGCGGAGACCGCGACCTTCTCGACCTTATCGCCCAGCGCGTCCTTCATAGCAGCGAACAGGTCGCCATGCTCGCGCGTAGCGTCCTCGGCCTCCTTCTTCTCGTCCTCGGTCGCCAGATCCAGGTCGCCGGTGGCAACGTTCTTGAACTCGATATCGCGGTCCTCGAGCTCGGGCTCGGCGCCGTCGGCCACGGCCTTCGTAGCGGCCTCGCGAGCCGCATCGTCCTCGTAGAACTTGGGCAGGCCGCACGCATGATAGGCACGCATGGCCTGGAAGGTGAACTCGTCGACGTCCATCGTGCACAGCAGCACATCGTAGCCGCGCTCGAGCACGCCGCGCACCACCGGCATCTTGGCCAGGCGATCGCGGTTATCGCCCGCAGCGTAGTAGATGGCCTTCTGGCCCTCGGGCATAGCGGCCGCGTATTCGGCCAGCGTGACCATCTTGTTCTCGCGGGCGCTCCAGAACAGCAGCAGATCGGCCAGCTCGGAAGACTTCATGCCGTAGCTCGAATAGATGCCGAACTTCAGGCCGCGGCCGAAGTTCTCGAAGAACGCCTCATATGCCTCGCGGTCCTCGTCGCGCATGATCTTGAGCTCGCTGTTGATCTTCTTCTCGATGCGCTTGGCGATGGCGCGCAGCTGGCGGTCCTGCTGCAGGGTCTCGCGCGAGATATTAAGCGAGATATCGGCGGAATCGACCACGCCGCGCACGAAATTGTAGTAATCGGGCAGCAGATCGGCGCACTTCTCCATGATCATGACGTTGGAGCTGTAGAGCGACAGGCCCTTCTCGTACTCCTTGCTATACAGGTCGAACGGAGCGCGGCCGGGGATGAAGAGCAGCGCGTCGTACTCGAGACCGCCCTCGGCATGGAAGCTGATGGTGCGCGCGGGGTCGTCCCAGTCGTGGAAGGTGGACTTATAGAACTCGTTGTAGTCCTCCTGCTCCACATCGGAGCTGCGCTTCTTCCAGATGGGGGTCATGGAGTTGATGGTCTCGAGCTCCTGGTAGTCCTCGTACTGCGGCTGGTAGTCGTCGCCAGCGTCCTCGGGACGGGGCAGCTCGCGGCTCTTCGACACCATCATCTGGATGGGATAGCGCACGTAGTTGCTGTAACGGGTGATGAGGTCCTTCAGGCCCCACTCGGTAAGGAAGGTGTCGTAGCTCTCACCCGGCTCGCCGTTCTCGCCCGGCGTGTTCTCGCGGATCGTCAGGATGACGTCGGTGCCGTGCTCGGCGCGCTCGCCTGCCTCGATGGTATAGCCCTCGAGGCCGTCGCTCTCCCATACATGGGCCGCATCCTCGCCGAACGCGCGGCTCACCACGCGCACCTTGGAGGCCACCATGAAGGCGGAATAGAAGCCGACGCCGAACTGGCCGATGATATCCACGGCGCTGCCCTGGCTCTCGGCGTTCTCCTGCTTGAATTCCTGGCTACCCGAGTGGGCGATGGTGCCCAGGTTGCGCTCGAGGTCGTCGGCGGTCATGCCGATACCGTTGTCGGACACCGTAAGCGTGCGCGCATCGCGGTCGAACGAGACGCGGATGGCCAGGTCGCTCTGGTCGAGCTGGATGCTCGAATCCGTCAGGCTCTTGAAGTTGAGCTTGTCGACGGCGTCCGACGCGTTGGAGATCAGCTCGCGCAGGAAGATCTCCTTGTTGGTGTAGATGGAATTGATCATGAGGTCGAGCAGCTTCTTGCTCTCGGTCTTAAACTCGCGCATGCGCACATCCCTCCATACAGCGGGGCGCGCATGGGGCGCCCCCTTCATTGACGGGACCTATCGTACCCACATTGGTGCTCATAAAACCTAAGCGATAAAGACTTAGATTATTTGCATATTGAGAGATGAACGCACGGCGGTGCGGAATCCGCGAACGCGAAAGAAAAGCGCCAGCGCGAGAGCGCTAGCTGTTGTGTGCCGATAGGTTGTTTACGCCGTAGACTCGCGACATGGGCGGCAGGCCCCCGCACGCGCT
>NZ_JADNJJ010000100.1:0-3019 GCF_015554865.1 Collinsella sp. D33t1_170424_A12
CGCTGATCCACGACGATATCGCCGATAACGGCCAGCTGCGCCGCGGCAAGCCGTGCATGCACATCGCGGAGGGGGAGGGCATCGCCATCAATTGCGGCGACCTGGCGCTCTCGCTGGTCACGGGTACGGTGCTGCGCGACGACACGCTCGACGATCATATGCGCGTGCGGCTGCTGCGCGAGCTCGTGGATATGACCACGCGCACCATCGAGGGCCAGGCGCTCGATTTGGGCTGGGTGCGCGACGGCCGCTTCGATCTCGCCGTCGATGACTACCTGCAGATGGCTACCTTGAAGACGGCGTATTACAGCGGCGCCACCCCGCTGGCCTGCGGCGCCATCATGGGCGGTGGCACGCCCGAGCAGATCGCCGCGCTGCGCGCCTTCGGCCTCAACACGGGCCTGGCCTTCCAGATCCAGGACGACCTGCTCAACCTGGTGGGCAAGAAGGAAGCATCCAATAAGGACTACCGCACCGATATCACGGAGGGCAAGCGCACGCTCGTGGCCGTCCATGCGCTCGCGCACAGCGGGCATCGCGACGAGCTGGTCGGTATCCTGCAGGCCGGCACGAGCGATCCGGCGTTGCTGGCGCGCGCGGTGGAGCTGTTCGAGGAGGCGGGTTCCATCGAGTTCGCGCGGGATTACTCGCTCGAGCTCACGGCGGCGGCCAAGGAGCTCATCCGCGATATCGAGCTCGACGAGCACTGCCGCGAGCTGTTCATGAGCATGGCCGATTTCTTCGTCGACCGCTTGAATTAGAGGATGGCCAGGACGCCGAGATAGACGGCGACCAGCGCGATGAAGGGCCCGTCGCGGCGCACGTCGAGCTTGAGCTCGTGGTAGTGCGTCCGCGCGGGCCCGCTCATATAGCAGCGGGCGTCCATGGCGCGGCCGAGGTTGTCGGCATGGCGCAGGGCGCTCGAAAAGAGGGGCACCACCAGCGGCACGCAGGCGCGCGCGTAGGCCAGGGCCCCTTTGTTCTCGAGGTCGGCGCCGCGCGCGGTCTGCGCGGCGAGGATGTGCTCGGCTTCGCGCGAAAGCGTGGGAACGAATCGCAAGGCGATGGACAGGATGGTCGATGCCTGCCCGACCGGCACCCCCAAGCGCTCGAGGGGCGCGAAGACGCGCTCGATGGCGTCGGTGATGGCCGTGGGCGTGGTGGTGAGCATGAGCAGCGAGCCGGCGAGCAGCAGTAGGAAGAAGCGCGCGGTGTACAGGACGGCCGCCTCGACGCCGCCCGCGTGTATGCTCACCGGGCCCCAGGCGGCCACGACGGCGCCGGTCTGCACGAAGAACAGGTTGACGATGGAGGTCACCACCAGGAACAGGGCTATTGGCTTGATCTGGGAGAGCAGCCGGCCCATGGGCACGTGCGCCGCGCAGACGGCGGCGAGCACCGCCGCGGCGGCCAGGACGAGCTGGGCGCCCGTGTGGACGAAGAAGCAGCTTGCCATGAAGGCGACGGTGGCCGCGAGCTTCGCGCGCGGGTCGAGCCGGTGCAGGGGCGACGAGGCCGAGTAGTATTGGCCGATGCTAGCGCGCAGCGCCATGGCGAATCACCTTCTCTACAAGATCTGCCGGGACGAGGGAGATGTCGAGGTCGACGCCTTCGTCCGCGAGCAGGCGGGTGAGCACGAGGGCGGCGGGGGCGCCGAGGTCGGTGAGGACCGGGGTATCTTGCAAGAAGATGTCGCGCGGGGCGCCGTCGGCCACGACGCGTCCGGCGTCGAGTGCGATCACGCGGTCGGCCAGCGCGGCCACGTCGTCCATGGAGTGGCTTACGAGCAGAAGCGTGACGCCCGCTCGCTTGAGGCGGCCGAGGAGGCGGGCAAGCCCCGCACGGCCGATGGGGTCGAGTCCGGCCATGGGCTCGTCGAGCACGACGACCTGCGGTTTCATGGCGAGCACGCCGGCTAGGGCGACGCTGCGCTGCTGGCCGCCCGAGAGCGCGAAGGGCGACCGCGCGAGGAGCGCTTCGGTGGGCTCGAGTCCGCAGGCGCGCAGCGCGTCGTGAACCAGGCGGTCCGTCTCGTCCGGCGCGCAGCCGAGGTTGCGCGGCCCGAAAGCCACGTCGTCGTAGACGGTTTCGGCGAAGAGCTGGCGCTCGGGTAGCTGCGACACGTAGCCCACGCGGCGGCGGAGTTCCCGGCGTCGCTCGAGGTTGGCGGTGTCGATGCCCTCGACGTCCACCGTACCGGCGACAGGGACCTTGAGCGCGCAGGCGAGCTCCATGGCGGTCGACTTGCCCGAGCCCGTGCGGCCGATGAAGGCGCAGGTGGTGCCGGGGGCGATGGTGAAGCTTGCATGTTCGAGCGCGAACGTGGTTGGCGCTTCGGCGCGGCGCGTGCGGCCGAACAACGGCGCGCGGGCGCGTTTGCGCGGCGAGCGCGCGGTGGCGTACGAGAACGAGACGTCGTCGAAGCGTACAGCGGGAGCCGCTCCGGCCGCCGGGGTCCGGAGGGCGGCGGCGGTCCGAGGTCGCGCGACCGACGGGTCGATGACGGCCTCGCGCTCGCCGCGCCCGACGCTCAGCGCTCCGGCTATGGAGCGCGCGAGCTCGTGCGGGTCACCGGTCTGCGCGACGGCGAGCCCCGCCTCCTGCAGGCGCACGGCGATATCGAGGTAGGGCGGCAGCTCGAGCCCCAGGCGGGTGATAAGCTCCGGCTGGGCGAACGCCTCGCGCGGGTCGCCGTCGAACGCGATACGGCCCCGCTCCAGGATGATGGCTCGGGTGGCGCGCAGCGCCTCGTCCATGAAATGCGTGACGTGGACGATGGTGATGCCCTTGCGGTTGAGCTGGGCGACCGTGCGTTGGATCATGCTCCGGCCGGCCGCGTCGAGCATGGCGCCCGGTTCATCGAGTAGCAGCACGCGCGGGTGCATGGCAAGCGCGCCGGCGATGGCCACGCGCTGCTGCTGGCCGCCCGAGAGGTCGGCGGGGTCGGCCTGCGCGAAGGCCGCCATCTCCACGGTGGCCAGGGCGTCGTCGACGCGCTGCGCGATCTGCTTGGAGGGGA
>NZ_JADNJJ010000101.1:0-1844 GCF_015554865.1 Collinsella sp. D33t1_170424_A12
TAACAAGGAAGGAAATCCAAGGGAGGCGGCGGTGCGCCGGCCGCGTCGTAGGTGTGCGCTATACTTTTCCCTGCTTATGAATCGAGAGGAGATTTCCATGGCAGATAAGCTTGCTCCGAAGGATACCTGCGTCCTCGTTACGGGTGGCGCCGGTTTTATCGGATCCCACACGTGCGTCGAGCTGCTGGCGCGCGGATACCAGGTCGTCATCGTGGACAATCTGTCCAACTCCAGCCCTGTCGCCGTCGAGCGCATCAAGCAGATCGCCGGCGAGGAGGCCTCTGAGAACCTGACGTTCTACGAGGCCGACGTGCTCGACCGCGATGCCCTGAACGCCATCTTCGACGCGCATCACATCGACCGCGTGATCCATTTCGCCGGATACAAGGCCGTGGGGGAGAGCGTGCGCAAGCCGCTCGAGTACTACCACAACAACATCGAGAACACGCTGGTGCTGTGCGACGTCATGCGCGCGCACGGCTGCAAGTCCATCGTCTTCTCCAGCTCGGCCACCGTGTACGGCGATCCGGACAACCTGCCGGTGAGCGAAACCGATGAGAAGAAGCCCGCCACCAATCCGTATGGTTGGACCAAGTGGATGATCGAGCAGATCCTTACCGACCTTCACACCGCCGACCCCGAGTGGGATATCGTGCTGCTCCGTTATTTCAACCCCATCGGCGCCCATTCCTCGGGCTTGATCGGCGAGGACCCCAAGGGCATCCCCAACAACCTCGTGCCCTATGTGGCGCAGGTCGCGGTGGGCAAGCTGGAGGCCGTCCAGGTTTTCGGCGATGACTACGACACGCCCGACGGCACCGGCGTCCGCGACTACATCCATGTGGTTGACCTCGCGACCGGCCATGTGGCGGCGCTCGACTGGATGAACGGCAGGACCGGCGTCGAGGTGTTCAACCTGGGCACCGGCACGGGCAGCTCGGTCTTGGACGTGGTGCGCGCGTTCAGCGCCGCGTGCGGTCGCGACCTGCCGTATAAGATCTGCCCGCGCCGCGAGGGCGACGTGGCCGCCGTGTACGGCGATGCCTCCAAGGCGGAGCGCGAGATGGGCTGGAAGGCGCGCTACGACATCTCCGACATGTGCCGCGATTCGTGGAACTGGCAGTCGCGCAACCCCAACGGGTTCGCTGCGGAGTAGCCGCCGCGGGTTCCGGGCGCTCCCGGGCCTGACTGGGGCGGGCTTGGGAGCGCGTTCGGGTGCATCCGGGAGGGTGCTCGGGCATATAACGGCCCAACCTGGCGCGCGGAAACGCGCGGGTTGGGCAAATGTACGATTATTCGCGGATGGGTCGAGTATCGCCAAAAATGCAAACGATCTACCTGGTGTTTTATAAAGAGAAATGCCCGTATACTCAGGGTGTCCAATAATAATCGTACATTTGCGCCCATGATCCGGATATCCGTTTGCCGCGTGCCGCGTGCCACGCCTCGCACAGGGGCGGGCCAGCGGCGCGCGGCGTTTTACAAGCTTTCGTGGAAAGGACGGCTGATCGTCCATGCAGACCCCGTTCACCGGCTTTCTCAACCGCCACTTCGATGAGATCAACGATTATCTGGCCTCGTTCTTCCGCGACCAGACGCAGAGCGCCGATGTCGACGCGTACCTGTACGCCCCCCTGGGGCGCTTCACGGACAACGCCGGCAAGCGCCACCGCCCCCTCATCTGCATGCTGGCATGCAAGGCCGTGGGCGGCGATTTCCTTGCGGCCCGTAGCGCGGCGGCGGCGATCGAGCACTTCCAGACGGCCGCGCTGATCCACGACGATATCGCCGATAACGGCCAGCTGCGCCGCGGCAAGCCGTGCATGCACATCGCGGAGGGGGAG
>NZ_JADNJJ010000102.1:0-8219 GCF_015554865.1 Collinsella sp. D33t1_170424_A12
CGAAGCACCACATCGCCCGTCGAGGGCATCTCGCGCAGCGTGCCGGCGCACTGCATCAACATAGATGTCTTGCCAAATCCCTTCGGCGCGCTTAAAAATACGATCCCCGCGCCATCCATCGCCGAAAGCAGCGCTCGAACCTGTTCACCTCGAACCACCAAGTGGTCCCCACGGTCGACCGGACTGCAATCACCTACTTGGCTCGCCACGGATCGCGCCATCGCACGTGCATTGGTCATCTCGTCCATTCCTTCCCCCAATCACCTCGCGTGCACGCTTACACGGTAAAGCGAATGAGGTGATCAAGGGTCAGGGATCTTCTCTCATTCGCTTCGCCGGTAAGAGAACCAATACCTGTCTGTAAGGTCACAGTTGATTCATACAGAACAGGTTTATGCACATTTGCATGCATTATCCCGTTTCCTATGGTAGCAGGTATTCAGTTTGGAGTGTAACGAGAACCCCTCGCAGAACTATAGGGACCCTTGGCATAATTTATTACCATCTTCATGGTAATTGTGATAATGAGAGAGCGATGCGTGGAGATCCACCGTTGTTAGAAAACTGTTAGCCAGCTGTTAGTCACAATCGAATTCCAGAACCAGCTGTGGATACATCGACACTCGATCAAAAGAAGCTCAAACACAGCAAAGCCGCCCGGTCGTACGCGACCGAGCGGCTTCGAGAACATGGAACCATGCCTATGGCAGTGGAGCCTTCCGCCAGCAGCGCGCGCTTACTTGCAGAGCGCGAGGGCGGCCTCGTCGGCAACCAGGGTGACGTTGCCATGCAGCTGAAGAATGGAAGCGGGGCAAGCCGGGGAGATCGGACCGAAGCACATGTCGTACACGGCCTGGGCCTTCTTCTCGCCGTTGGCGACAACCAGAATGCTACGGGCGCTCATGATGGTCTGAACACCCATCGTGTACGCCTGGCGCGGCACGTCCTCGATGTTGTCGAACAGACGGCTGTTGGCCTCGATGGTGCTCTCGGTAAGATCGATGCAGTGGGTACCCTTCGAGAATGCCTCGGCCGGCTCATTGAAGCCGATGTGGCCGTTGTTGCCGATACCCAGCAGCTGGAGGTCGGGATAGCCGGCGGAAGCGACCATCTCATCGTACTCGGAGCATGCGGCGGCGGCATCCGGGTTGGCACCGTCGGGCACGTGGGTGTTGGCAACGTCGATGTTCACATGCTTGAAGAGGTTCTCATTCATGAAATAATGATAGCTCTGGGGATCATCGTGGGTGAGACCGCGATACTCATCCAGGTTGTAGCTGGAAACCTGGGAGAAGTCGAGGTCGCCCTTCTTGTAGCCCTCGACGAGAAGCTCATAGGTACCGATGGGGGTAGAGCCCGTAGCGAGGCCAAGGACGCAATTAGGCTTCAGCACCACCTGAGCGGAAATGATATTGGCAGCCTTACGGCTCATATCCTCGTAGTCACGAGCGCGAACGATCCTGATCATAGTGACCCCTTTCCCTAGGATCGCGGATTACCGACTTTTGACGGCAATCAACTTGTCAAGCTCGGCAACATGGGTACCCACGCTGCCCTTGAGGCTTGCAAACTCGGCAGCGTTGCGAATGAGGACCAACACCGTGATGTCGTATCCTTCGGCGACGATGGCCTCGCGATCAAACTCGATCAGCACATCACCCTTGGCAACGCTATCTCCCGGCTCCGCTTTCACGGAAAAGTGGCGCCCTTCCAGATTGTACGTCTCGAGACCCACGTGAATGAGGACATCGAAGCCGTCGTCAGTGCGAAGGGCGGCAGCATGACCGGTTGGAAATATGGCCTCGACCTTTGCGTCGGCAGGTGCGACCACACGGTTTCCCGTGGGTTCGATCGCAACGCCCTCGCCCAGCAAACCAAGCGCGAACGTTTGATCCTGGACCTCGGAGAGCGGTTTCACGTTGCCCGCGAGCGGAGCGCACAGCACGCGCTCACGAACACCCAAACCAAACGACTGTAGAAGCCTACTGAACATTATTTCCCTCGATCACCCGTGCAGAGACCGTTTTGGCAGACGTCATTATCGTAACCCAAAACATCTGTGTTAGGTAGCCTATACCTATATACTGCAATGTTCTAAATATGCCATGCAATGAAAAAACGGGACCCACCGTAATGGGTGGATCCCGTCGAAGCGTGTATTTCTTGGAGAAGAAATTAGCGCTTGGAGAACTGCGGAGCGCGGCGGGCCTTCTTGAGACCGAACTTCTTGCGCTCGACGACGCGAGCATCGCGCGTAAGGAAACCAGCGCGCTTGAGGTCGGCACGGTAGTCGCCAGCGTTCAGCAGAGCACGAGCGATGCCGAGGCGCAGGGCGCCAGCCTGACCGGAGATGCCGCCACCATCGCACAGGGCGATGACGTCGAAGGAACCGAGGGTGTCGGTAACCTTGAAGGGGGCCAGGGCGCCATCGAGCAGCTGCTGACGGCCGAAGTACTCGGCAGCGTCACGCTTGTTGATGGTCACCTTGCCGGTGCCGGGGACGATACGGACACGAGCAACGGCGTTCTTGCGACGGCCGGTGCCGTAGTAAACAACGGTGTTCTCAGCCATCTTTAAGCCTCCAGGTCAATCTTAACGGGGTTCTGGGCAGCGTGCGGATGCTCTGCACCAGCGTAGACCTTGAGCTTCTTGAGCTGCTGACGACCAAGCGTGGTCTTGGGGAGCATGCCGCGGACGGCGCGCTCGATGACCTGCTCGGGGTGCTTCTCCATGGCCTGGCGGAAGCTCTCGGCCTTGAGGCCGCCATTGTAGCCGGTGTGACGGTAGTAAACCTTGTGGTCTGCCTTGTTGCCGCTAAGCTGGACCTTATCGGCGTTGATGACTACCACAAAGTCACCGCAGTCAGAGTTGGGCGTGAACTGGGGCTTGGTCTTACCGCGCAGAATAGCTGCGATCTGGGTGGCAAGGCGGCCCAGGATAGCGCCCTCGGCGTCGATGAGGACCCAGTTACGGGAAACCTCACCCTGCTTGGCGTAGTGAGTCGACTTCTGAATCACTTGACTCCTCCATGTACAGTACGTGTCTTAACAGAGTTTCACGGGGCTCTGCAAAGTAACCTGTTGAGTATACCGCTTAGGCGGCGCGAGTCAACGTGCTTTCGGCTGTCTACCAGAGTTTCTGCACAGACGGAACATGATTGTCAGCGCACATGACGGAGGTCGCCTATGCGCAGAAATCACAGATCGCCCCGAGCAGGCGCTTACCCTCCTGGCGGCCCTGGATATACAGGCCCAGCAACTTGGTTGGATCATGCTCGATATGCCCGATCTCCACCGGCGTCGGAGGGGCAACCACGAGCGCGCGGCCCTGGCGCTCGTACTCCCAGATATGCTCGCGCTGCTCGTTATAGCGCTCATGACGGTTCTCGAGCGCCTCCAGGAAATACGGATAGGCGCTATAGCGGGCGCGGGCGGGACCCATGAGGTCATAGGGGCCCTTCACATACGAACGATCCTGGGTGAGCACCACGACCGCGCGGTCGAACCCCGCCTCCTCGAGCGCATGCTCGATGGGCACGGAGTCCGCCACGCCACCATCCTGGTACAGGTCGCCGTCGATCTCGACCGGCTGCGTCACCAAGGGAAGCGAGGTGGTGGCACGCAAGACGTCGACATCGAGCACGGCGTTGGCAACCGGAAGGTAGGCGGCCGTACCGAACACCACGTCGGTGGCTACGGCAAACAGCTTCATGGGGTTCGCCTCGAATGTCTCGTTATCGAAGGGATCGATTCGATCCTGGATATCGTTGAGCAGGAAATCGTAACCAACGATGCTGCCGCTCGTTGCGAGCGACTTCGCGCCAATATAGTTGCCATCGTTGCAGTACGCCAGGTTGACGCGGTTCACGCGGCCGATCTGGCGCGACTTGTAATTCATACCGCTCAGCGCACCAGCCGATACGCCATAGCACGCGGCAAAATCGACGCCGTGCTCAAGCAGCACGTCGAGGACGCCCGCCGTGAACTCGCAGCGGAAGCTACCACCCTCGAGCACCAGGGCGACCTTTCCCGCGTTGGCGGCTTTTTGCTGAGCATCCATGACGATGTCCTTTCTCGGCGAGGCACATGAGCGACAACTGTTCTTCTACCACAAACAAGCACCGCGCAAACACCCTCCAGACAATCAGGACGCCGTATCCGAGCAAGCCCGAGCCCGCTGCGAGACTTGCCGGCCGTGCAGCGGGCTCGAAGGCGGGGCGCAGGCGTCGCACACGGCCCCCGAGCCCCGCCCCGGCATCGCTCCCAGCAAGATCTATACACAAGAAAAAGCAGGTAGACGCATACATCTACCTGCTGTAACGGTTGGTGGAGGCGCGGAGAATCGAACTCCGGTCCACGAAAGCTCCCTGATCGGCATCTCCAAGCTCAGTCGCCGATTTAGATTCGGAACCGTTGCGCGCGGCGACGCGCTCGCAGGTTCCTAGCTGGTTCGATCTTATCCCGTGCCATACCGGCTACGTGCACGGGAGCATTCCCCTAACATGACGTCGCCCCGGAGTCGGGGAAATCCCCGGTTTGACGCGCCGCTAATTAATTAAGCAGCGAGGGCATACTGCCCAGAGAAATTATTGTTGTCAATTCATTTTGACGGTACCCCAGTTTAACGTGGGCGAGGAGACCACGGCTTGCTTCCTCTCTCAGAGCTATCGTGTCGAAACCAGTCGCCCCCTCATGCGAGAGGTCTGGGCACCGCGGCCATGCGCCGCGCATGCATCGACCTGTCAAAGTACACCGCCCTCGCGGCAACGCGATGGCTGGGTTACGTATTCTACCACGTTTACGTCGTTGCTAAACCACGGAGCCGACCGCGCGCCGCGAACGTGCAGACGTGATGGCGGCCCCCATCGTAACAGCCCGGCGCCACCGCGCCCCGGCCTACGACAGGCTCGCGCGCAGCAACTCGTTGAAGAGCTTGGGGTTGCCGCTACCACGGCTCGCCTTCATGCACTGCCCCACCAAAAAGCCGATGACCTTCTGGTTGCCGTCGCGATACTGCTGGGCCTGGTCGGCGCATCGCGCAAGCACCTCGTCCACGATGGGCTGCAACGCGCCCGCATCGCTCACCTGGCGCATGCCGCGCTCGTCCACGATCTTCTCGGGGTCGTCGCCGCTCTCCGCCATGGCTTCGAAGACCTCGTGCGCCTGGTTGCTCGAGATCGCGTCCTCGGCGAGCAGGCGGGCCAGGGAGGCAACCTGCGTCGGCGCGATACCGCTCTCTTCCAACGACGCCCCCGCGGCCTTGAGGTAGCCTGCCAGCTCGTTCACGATGAGGTTGGCCACCACCTGCGCCGCCTTTCCGGCAAGACCGTCGGCCGCCTGCTCGAAGAACGCCGCGGTCGCCGGGTCGCCGGCGATCTGCTCGGCATCCGCGCGCTTGATGCCGAATGCGCCCTCGAAGCGGTCGCGCTTCGCATCGGGCAGCTCGGGCAGTTCCGATGCGCAGCGATCGATGAACGCATCCGACAAGTCGAACGGAGCCAAATCGGGGTCGGGGAACAAGCGGTAGTCGTCGGCCGTCTCCTTCACGCGCATCACCACGGTGCGCTTGCGGCTCGGCTCCCAGTGGCGAGTCTCCTGGTAGATGACGCCACCCTCCTCGAGCACCTCGGCCTGGCGACAGATCTCGTACGCCAAGCCGTCGTGCAGCGCCTTGAAGCTGTTGAGGTTCTTGAGCTCGGTCTTGGTACCCAGGGCCGTCTCGCCGCGGCGGCGAAGGCTCACGTTGCCGTCGCAGCGCATGGAGCCCTTCTCCATCGAGCAATCGGAGATGCCCAGCGTCAGGAAGATGCGGCGCAGCTTCTCCATGAACAGGCGAGCCTCTTCGGGCGTACGCAGGTCGGGCTCGGTCACCAGCTCGATCAAAGGGGTGCCGCAGCGGTTGTAATCGACCAGGCTCTCGGCAGCCGCCGTGATACGGCCCTCCTCGCCACCCAGGTGGTTGAGCTTGGCCGCATCTTCCTCCATGTGGATACGCAGAATGCGGATGGGCACGCGGTAGCTGCCGTCGCCGAAGCGCTCGGGCAGCCCCAGCTCGCCCGCACCTCCGCACGACGCGCCCTCGGGCATCTGCTCGCCCATGCTCGCCGACAGGCCCACGGCGTTGGCGCTCGCACTGGCGAGGCTGCTCGCCTCGCCCTCGCCGAACGCGCACTCCGGGCGCTCGGCGGCGCCGCGGCCGCGCACGTCCAGGTCCAACCTGCCGTGCATGCAGAACGCCACGGGCCCCTGCGTTGTCTGGAAGTTCTTGGCCATATCGGGATAGAAGTAGTGCTTGCGATAGAACATCGAGCGCTTTTGAATCTGGCAGTTGGTTGCCAGGCCCGCCTTGACGATATACTCGATCGCGCGCTCGTTGGGCACGGGCAGCGCGCCGGGCAGGCCCAGGCACACCGGGCACACGTGCGCATTGGGCTCGTCGTCATGGCTGAGCGTGCAGCCGCAGAACATCTTCGTATCGAGCGTCGTGAGCTCGGTATGGATCTCGAGGCCGATCACGGCCTCCCAGTCTTTCAGGACCTCGGCGAGCTCCTTCATGCAAGCTCACCTCCCTTCTGGGCGCAAGCGGGCGCTACGGGCGCCGCACCGAACGCGACCTCGAGTGCACGGGCATACGTGAGAAGCTCGCGATCGTGGAACGCGGGCGCCACCAGCTGGGCGGACACGGGCAGACCCGAATCCTCGCCCAGGCCGAGCGGCACGGAGATGCCGCCGTTGCCCGCGATGTTGAGCGAGATCGTATACAGGTCGGACAGGTACATCTGCGTGGGGTCGGACAGCTCGCCGTGCTTGAACGCGGTACGCGGCGCGGCGGGCATGAGGATGGCGTCCACCTGCTCGAACGCCCGCGCGTAATCGCGCGTGATCATGGTGCGCGCCTTCTGGGCCGCGTAGTAATACTTGTCGTACACGCCGCTGGACAGCAGGTAGGCGCCGAGCATCTGGCGACGCTTCGCCTCCCTACCGAAGCCGTGCGCACGGGACAGCGCGCTTTGCTGCGCCAGGTTCGCGCAGTCCTCCTCCTGATAGCCGTAGCGAATGCCGTCGAAGCGGGCCAGGTTGGAGAACGCCTCCGCGGGCCCGATCACGTAATAAGCGGCGATAGCGGCGTCGAGATGCGGAAGCTCGACCTCAACGACCTGCGCGCCCTGTTGCTCCAGCTGGGCGGCCGCGCGTTCGACGGCGCGGCGCACCTCGGGCGCGAGGCCCTCGGCCTCCATGAGCGCCGGGACGACGCCCACGCGCCTCCCCGTCACGCCGTCATCCAGGTGCTCGCAGAAATCAACGGCGAACTCCTGCGAGGTGCCGTCGAGCGGATCGCGGCCGGGCGCGGTGAGCGCGTTCATGGCGAGCGCGACGTCCTCGACCGTGCGGCCGAACGGGCCCACCTGATCCAACGAGCTGCCAAAAGCCACCACGCCGTAGCGCGAGACCGCGCCGTACGTGGGCTTCATACCCACGACGCCGCAGAACGATGCAGGCTGGCGAATGGAGCCGCCGGTATCGGAGCCCAAGGAGAGCGCCACCTCGCCCGCCGCCACCGCGGCAGCCGAGCCGCCCGACGACCCGCCGGGCACGCACTCGAGGTCCCACGGGTTGTTGGTGGGGTGGAACGCCGAGTTCTCGGTGGACGAGCCGAACGCGAACTCGTCCATATTCACCTTGCCGATGGGCAGGCAGCCGGCATCGAGCATGCGCTGCACGCACGTGGCCGTGTAGACGCTCTCATACGATGCCAGCATCTGCGAGGCGCATGTGGTGCGCGTCCCGGCCAGGTTCATGTTGTCCTTGATGGCCAGCGGGACGCCGGCCAGCGGGGGCAGCGGGCCGCCGGCCGCGCGGGAGGCATCGACGCGCGCCGCCGCCTCGAGCGCGGCGTCTGCCGACACCTGCAAAAACGCGCCCACTTCGGCATCGCGGCACTCGACCGCATCGAGCGAAGCGCGCGCGACCTCGGTTGCGCTGAACTCGCCCGCCGCCACGCCCGCGGCGATCTGAGCCGCCGAAAGCGAATCGATCCACGCCATCAGCAATCACCCCCTTCGCCCAGAATCGAGGGCACGCGGAACGAGCGCCCGCGCGTGGACGCCGCATCCTTGAGCGCCTCGTCGATCGGAAGCGAGCGCCCCGCGTCCGCGGCGTCCGCGCGCACGACGTTCGCAAGGTCCCCGATGGGATGGAACGTCGGCTCGACGTCTGCAT
>NZ_JADNJJ010000103.1:0-1396 GCF_015554865.1 Collinsella sp. D33t1_170424_A12
CGACCAGATCATCCGCTGCCTGTCCTGCAACAAGGGCTGCACCGACGCCATCCAGCGCCGCGAGGGCCTCTCCTGCGTCCTCAACCCCGAGAACGGCTATGAGACGGTGCGCCGCATCGCGCCCGCACGCGAGACCAAGCGCGTCGCCGTCATCGGCGGCGGCATCGCCGGCCTCATGGCCGCCCGCGTCGCCGCGCTGCGCGGCCACGACGTCACCTTGTTCGAGCGCGCCTGCGAGCTGGGCGGACAGCTCAACATCGCATGCGTGCCCCCGCGAAAGGCCGAGCTGCGCCGCGCCGTCCAGGACGGCGTGACCGCGGCCCGCAACGCCGGCGTGACGTTCGAGCTCGGCCACGAGGCGACCGCTGAGGAGCTTACCGCCGCGGGATTCGACCATGTGATCGTGGCCGTGGGCGCCCAGTGCGCCTGCCCGCCGATCCCCGGCCGCGAGCTCCCCAACGTGGTGGACTCCTGGTCCGTCCTGGCCGGTACGGCCGAGGTCTACGGCAAGGTCGCCGTCATCGGCGGCGGCATGGTGGGCTGCGAGACCGCCGAGCTGTTGGCCGACGAGGGCTGCGAGGTGAGCGTCGTCGAGATGCTCGAGAGCGTCGCCGCCGACGAGGGCCCGACCATCAAGCCGACCCTCTTCGAGCACTTCGAGGCCCGCGGCGTGAAGCAGTTCACGCAGCACAAGGTGCTCGAGATCACCCCGACCGAGCTCGTGTGCGAGACCGCCGACGGCTCCGAGGCCCGCATGCCCATCGACTACGCCGTCATGGCCATCGGCGCCCGCCGCGTCGCCTTCGACACCGCCGCGCTCGATGCGGCAGGCGTGGCCTGGACCTTCGTGGGCGACTGCAGCGAGGTGGGCGGCGACATCTCCTGCGCCACCAAGACCGCCTACGACGCCGCCTGCGCGATCTAGGGGAAACGAATAGCGGGCGCTACGCGAGGGCGTGCACGCCCGTTCGCCGCCCATGTTCGACGGCTATAGAGCGGCCTTCCATCCAAGCCGGGTGGAAGGCCGCTTTTCGTTTGCGATGGCGCTCGGCGCGCATCACGCCTCAGATTAGGGACAGGCACCAATCTGAGCACCGATCTGAGGCTCTGCTCGCGACAGCAGGCTCATATGCATCTAACAGCGCATATAAATCTGATGATGAACAATCGAATTATCATTTCGTAAAAGTTAGCCATGGTTATTCCCATGGGCGGCATTTCGTGGTAGTTTACTAAGGTGAACAAAGCCAAGGCTAACTTTTGGAAAGATGGTGGGTCGAATGCCGCAGGGACCGCAGATGCCGTCGATGCCCCTTTCGATGATGAGGGCGGGTGAGACGGCGACCGTCGCGCGCGTGAAGGGCGCGTCCGACGTGAAGCGGCATCTCGAGACCCT
>NZ_JADNJJ010000104.1:0-1820 GCF_015554865.1 Collinsella sp. D33t1_170424_A12
ACGGGCGCTTCGCTCGGGCGCAACGGAGGGCTTCGCCGCGCGGTAGAAGCATGGCAATGCCGTAAGGGTCCTTGCATGACAACGACGGTTTTACTTGCAAAGTAGCGTTCTTCACGGACGGCTTGCGCAATCTTGTCGACTTTTCCCAGGCCGAGTTGGAAACCTCTTTGTATACCAATCTGGTAGCAAAACCTGTACCTGCGTGTTTAATGAAGAAGACCGGTGCTATAGAAACAGCTTTCGGAAATTGATGTGTAAAGTCGGCAGAATTGCATTTTCAGGTGCAGCTGGCAGCGCGCAGACTCCTTGCCGCTCGATGTTTCTGCATGAAAAAGCGCCCTACAGGCCGGTAAACCTGTAGGGCGCCGGTGGTTTGCCCGTGTTCGCAAGCGGTGAAACGCGATCCTTACGCGAAGAACAGCTCGGAGAGGGTCATCGGGTCGACGTACTCGCCGTCCTTGTAGACGCGCATGTTGCCGGAGGCGATCTCGTCGATCAGGATGACGTTGCCGTCGGCGTCGTAGCCGAACTCGAACTTGATGTCGTAGAGGACGAGGCCCTTCTCGGCCAGGTCGTCGGCGACGATCTTGGTGATCTGCTTGGTCATCTCCTTGAGGGAGTCGTACTGCTCGGCGGTCATGACGCCCAGGTCGACGAGACCGTCCTTGGTGACCAACGGGTCGCCCAGCTCGTCGTTCTTGAAGGTGGTCTCGACGTAGGAGGGCAGGTCGTCGCCCTCGTTGCAGTACTGCTTATAGCGGCGGTAGAAGGAGCCCACGGCCTTGTTGCGGCAGATGACCTCGAGGCCCTCGCCGAAGACCTTGGCGGGCAGGACCTCCATGGTGGTGTCGTCGAGGTTGGCGGACACGTAGTGGGTCTTGATGCCGGCGGCGTTGATCTTCTCGAAGAAGTAGATGGACATGCGCAGGTTGACATCGCCCACGCCCTCGATGGTGAGACCGACGGAGTTCTCGCCCGGATCGAAGACGCCGTCCTTACCGGTGCAGTCGTCCTTGAACTTGAGGAGGTAGTTGCCGTTCTCGAGCGCGAAAACGTCCTTGGTCTTGCCGGAATACACGAGTTCCTGGGTCATGGCGGTAGTCCTTTCATGCAACGCCGCATCGTTTGACGGTGAGAGTGTACAACATTGGCAAGGTGCCTCATAAGCTCAGCGCAAAACTAGGATTATTGTTACAGAAAGATTATCACCTTGGTGTGAACTCCATGGAGGTGGAGTGCGTGCTGGGATGCGGTCTGTGGAACGAGGGATGTCGGTCCCGCGCTGCGGCGCTCCGCCGGCCCTGCGGCGCCGGGTCCGCTGCATGGCGATGGTGCGGCGGGCTCGACGTCCTCGGGTCCGGCGTCGCGGCGTCCTGTCGATACGCTGCGCCGCAGCGGGCATGATGCGATGAAAACGTGTACGGTGGAGGTGCTGGTTTGGATCGGTTTTGGAGGAGGCGGGGCGAATGGTGATGAGCACGTGGGATGCGCTGACGGGGCTGGAGCGAACGGCCGAGCAGTTGTACGAGGGGGTTTCGACGCGGGAGGGGCTGGCCGCCGCCGATATCGCCATCGATCGCTTGATAGCCGGTGCGCCCCTTGATCCGGGCGAGCTGCGCGCCCCCTGTGCGCCCGGGGCGCATGCGCCCACACCGACCCCGTATTTCATCGCGAGGGACCTGTATGCCAAGATGGACCTGGATGGGAGCTCGCATGTGCTTGACGTGGGCTGCGGCATGGGCCGCATGCTGGCGTGCCATGCGGCGATGCGCCTGCCCGGGCGGGTGACGGGCGTGGAGCTCGATGCCGAGCTGGCGGCG
>NZ_JADNJJ010000105.1:0-1388 GCF_015554865.1 Collinsella sp. D33t1_170424_A12
ATGCAAGGACCCTTACGGCATTGCCATGCTTCTACCGCGCGGCGAAGCCCTCCGTTGCGCCCGAGCGAAGCGCCCGTTGGCCCAGTACGAAGCCAAGGACGCAAGCAACGGCGCAGACGGCGCGCATCCCCGCAGCCACGGGGATCAAGCGGCACGTAACCACCGGTACGTGAGCCATCAAGACACGTGCACCGGCAGGTAACGTGAAATCGCAGCATACGGGTTGCGGCGCATGCAGGTAATGACATTGCGCAGTCCTACAAAATCGCCCCCTCATTTCCGTTGACCAGGAATGAAGGGCGATCCAAAGATGGGTTGGAAGCACTCAGTATGACCGCAGCAGACGAATCCGCCGCCCAGACCCTCGCTATCCCTCGACCAGGTAGGTGCGCAGCGCCTCGAGGTCCATGCCCTCGATGCCGAGCTCGGCCATGGAGCGGCCGCCCTCCCAGCAATCGCTCTCGAGCAGCACGCCGCCCAGGCTCACCAGCGAGTCCATCACGGGCGTGGACACGCCGATGAGGCGCGCGAGCTTGGCCCACGTTGCGATGCCGTAGGGGATGTCCTCGGAGTAGTAGCGGTTCTGCAGGTTCGCCGGGCCGGTGATCTTGGCGAAGTTGGGGTCGCCGGCGATCGCCTCCTTGATGGAATCGGTCTCGACCGCGCCGCCGATGCCGTGCGCCGCGATATCGGACGCATACCCCATGGCGTCGAGCAGCGCGATGCGCTCGGCGTCGATGGCCTCGGTCAGGCGCGCGACGCAATCGGTGAAGCCCTCGGTGTAGAAGTGGAAATCGCCCTGGGCGTACTCGATGCGCCCCGCGTTCAGGATGCATCCCGGCACATGGATGATGGGGTTCAGGCTGGACAGGCCGCAGGCGACAACGCTCTCGACAGCCTCGATACCCGGGAAAACGCCATCGAGCGCCGCGATGAC
This sequence comes from Collinsella sp. D33t1_170424_A12, assembly GCF_015554865.1. Lineage (NCBI taxonomy): Bacteria > Bacillati > Actinomycetota > Coriobacteriia > Coriobacteriales > Coriobacteriaceae > Collinsella > Collinsella sp. D33t1_170424_A12. The sequence goes on from NZ_JADNJJ010000105.1 coordinate 938, forward strand.
CTCATCGGTGCGGGCGGCGGGCATGACGCCGACCTTCAACGGGTCGAAGCGGCTCATGACGAGCGACGCGCCGGGGCCGAGCAGTCGGGTGGCATACGGCAGCGTGTGGGTCTCGGCCACGCAGACGTCCTCGACGCCGCGTTCCTTGAACGCCTTCCAGAACATGAGCGAACCGAAGGTGCCCGGCAGCACGAGCACGATCTGGCCCGGGACGACGACCTCGGCGAGCTTCTCGGCATATGCGGCGTGCGCGAAGGCGGGCACCGCGACCAGGATCACCTTGACGCCCTCGACGGCCGCCGCAAGATCGCTCGTGACCATGGCGAGCTCGGCCGTGCCAGCGCCCGCGGCGCCCGAAAGCTCGATCTTCTTGGTGTCGAACACCTGCTGCATGTTGGGGGCGAACCGCTCGTCCTCATACATGTTGACCGCAAAGCCCCTCAGCGTGAGG
>NZ_JADNJJ010000106.1:0-26875 GCF_015554865.1 Collinsella sp. D33t1_170424_A12
GGGTGCACTTGGTGGCCGGCAGGAAGCGGGTGCCGAGACCGGCGGCGGGGATGATTGCCTTCATGGCATTCCTTTCACTATTAAATCTTCGGGCAATGCAGGGCATAGCCACCGTGCCCGAAAAAGATCAGATATCGGCTACATCAATGTCCATCAAATCTATAAGCTAATCAACCAACATGATTTAGCCTGATCGTCTTGTAGATCCCCATCATCGTATTTAGATTCTTCGTCCTATCATGTGTGTGCACCGCTCGATTGCGAGACGCATTGGAAAACCGTTTCGCGAGGAGGTCGTCATCGAAAAGTCGACTAACATACCAAGCAAGCATATATGGCGCACTTTCTTGATAAAGAAAGCCTTCTTTTCCATGGGTAAGCATGTCGGAAACACCGCCCACATTCGATGAAACTACAGGGCATCCGAGCAACATGGCCTCACCAACAGAATTTGGAGAATTCTCAATGGTAGATGACGAAACAAATACATGCGAAGCCAAATAACGGTCCCTCATCGCAGCGGCATCCAGTGTCCCAACAAAGTGAACATTATCACGAAGGCCCAGCCGATCAATTAGTTGAGCAATATATGCCTGATAAGAATTTCTTCCCAGATTCCTTTTTAAACTATTCCTGAAAACCGACTCTCCCGTCGTATAAAGAACAACGTCGGGATAAGCAGCTTTCAAGATGGAAAGAGCTTGAAGCGCATAATGGAAACCCTTAATGGGATACGAGCACTGACTCACAAAAATGCTATGGCGCTCAATATCCATCAAACTCCATGAAGCATCATAAAACTCAGGTCTCAAGGATTCATTGCAATAATGATACGAAAGACCCGGATTCAACTGCATCGCACAAGCCCTGTCCCATTCGGTGCGCCCAATAACATGTTTTACCAGACGCAAGCACTCCTGCTCGGCTTCACCCCTTTCAAGAAAGGTGCGACGATCGCGATCAAGAGAAGTCCCTCTAACAAAGTCACCAAAACTCGGAATACGCATCACGCTATCGGATATTCCCTCAGCATAGTGATAACGCCCACATATCGAAACGAGACCTTGAATTGAAACGACTGTAGAGCCCAGAAGGTCAAGCTTGTTTGCTGCGCGCACCACTTCAAGCGAATGAGGAAACTCTGTGCCCCAAATATGAATTACATCAGGTTGAAAGATCACAATTTGCTTGTAAAACCAATCCTCCGCAACATCGCATGAAAAAGAAGCAAATGACAAATTTGCAAGCGCGCCGTCGACGGAATTGCCTCCTAGAAACAAAACCTTTAACGATACATTTGCATTTAACAGCAAGTCAGCGGCAGTTGAGTCAAGCCATCCCCCAGAGATGACGCCTTCTATACCAGCAGCAGCGACAACTGGTTCTGGAGCCTTATTGCACACCCATAGTATTCTCATGCCCCGCCTCCACAAAGAAATTCATCGAGGGCAACAGAGTAGACTCGGTAATCAAGGCCACAGCGCATGGACTTTAGAGCTTCGCGTCGCATAGACGAGCGATCAGCCACCGACAGCGAGGCGGCCCTCTCCAGGGCAAACGCGCAAGCCTCGGCAGAGAAATTCCTCACAACAATCGAGTTAAGGCCATCTACCAAATACTCACCAAGATCAGAAGTAATATTCGCTATCACAGGCGTACCGCATCCAAGACTTTCGGTTACTTTGGTCGGCATTCCCGCTTGCGCAAACTTCATGCTGGGATCACGCATCAAAATGGTAAAGTCAGCGTTTTTCAGCGCTGCGATTACATCTTTTCGAGAAACCCTGCCATAGGCGTGGACACAAGCCGGCAAAGCTGCGCCCTTCTTTGCATAATGAAGCAAATCATCTTCGCTAACACCATAAAAGCTAAAGGAAATCCTACCAAGAACATCACGGTCAAGAAGGTTAATCGAATCTAACACAACCCCTAAGGAATCCTTCACCGCCGGAGAACCGGCATACATAATAGAAATAGCAGATGATTGAAGCCCGACAGGGAGGTCAGGGGCAAGCTCTTCGTTATCCAGAACCGATGGAACCCTCAAAACTGAACAACCTTTTTCAGTAAAGTAATCCTCGAGATAGCTACTGATAGCGATAACTTTTACGTCTGAATCGATTACCTCCGTTAGCAATCTCAGATGATCGATATACCCCGCGTCGTTGACGCCATGGGGAAATTCCTCAGGGGTAAACCACTCGGTGCAATCAACTGCAAAAACAACGTCAGCTTCACAGCAAAGCGCCTTAATCTTTTCCACCACAGAGGACGGAAGGAAGGAAGCCACAATAACATCAGCGTCATCGATAATCGACTTGACGTAAGCAACGGCAGTCATGCCAATTAGTCGCCAAGCTATCGAATTGCAAATTCGATTTGATCTGTACGGATTAAGCGTGCGGCAAACAATTCCATCAAATTGCACATCGTCCCCCATGCCGCAAAGTTCAACCTCATAACCCTGACCCCTCAGGGCCTTAGCGAGCATCGTGATTCTCGTAGCCCCAGCGTCGTAACGTGGAAAGGCAAAGGACGTGATGAAGAAAGCCTTCTTGGACATCTATCCCTTCCTCCACACCATCTTGTCTACGATACCGGTGTAAGACTGAATAATCTTGACAACCTTCGTTGAGGCGGTTTCATCCGCGTAGTCAGGAACGGGCGCCTGCGGCAAGGAGCCTTCCTCATCAAGCGCAACGGCGGTACGAACCGCATTTACCAAACCGCGCTCATCGATTCCCGCAAGAGTGAAACACGCCTTGTCCAAAGCTTCAGGGCGTTCGGTAGACGTACGGATGCAGACGGCAGGGAAAGGCATGCCAACCGAAGCGAAGAAAGAACTCTCCTCAGGAAGGGTGCCCGAATCAGACACGACGCAGAACGCGCTGGACTGCAAACGGTTATAGTCATGGAAACCCATGGGCTCGTGCATGCAAACATGCGGATGCAACTTGAAGCCCGTCGAATCGAGACGCTTGCGGCTGCGAGGATGGCAGCTATAAAGAATGGGCATCTGATAGATCTCGGCAAGCTTGTTAATCGCATTGAACAGCGACTCGAAGTTTGCCTGGGTATCTATATTCTCCTCGCGATGGGCAGAAAGCAGGATATAGCCGCCCGGCTCAAGGCCCAGACGATCGTGAACATCGGATGCAAGAATCTGATCAAGATTCGCGCGAAGCACCTCGGCCATGGGAGACCCGGTTACATACGTGCGCTCGCGAGGCAAACCACACTCCGCAAGATAGCGGCGAGCATGCTCAGAATAAGCCAGGTTGACATCGGAGATGATGTCAACGATGCGACGATTGGTCTCCTCGGGCAGACACTCGTCCTTGCAGCGATTACCTGCCTCCATATGAAAAATAGGGATATGCAAGCGCTTGGCCGCAATCGCAGAGAGGCAAGAATTCGTATCACCAAGAATCAGCAGCGCCTCTGGCTTGATCGCATTCATCAGGTCATAAGACCGAGCGATGATATTGCCCATGGTCTCGCCAAGCCCATCGCCGACGGCATCCATATACACATCGGGGTCATCCAAAGACAGGTCACGGAAGAAGATGCCGTTCAGGTTGTAATCGTAATTCTGGCCCGTATGGGCAAGCAAGCAGTCAAAATGCCTACGGCACTTCTTAATGACCTCGGACAATCGAATAACCTCGGGGCGCGTGCCAACGATGATCAGAAGTCGAAGGCGGCCGTCATTGGCAAAAGAAACGTTGGGGTAGTCGGCAGCCATAGGGCTAGACCTCCTCGAAGTAGGTATCAGGATTCTGAGGGTCGAAGGGCTCATTGGCCCACATTACAGTTACAAGATCCTTGGTATCAGAAAGGTTCTCGATGCAGTGCGTGGTTCCGGGTGCCATCTCAACAACCACCGGGTCATTACCGCACACGCGATACTCATCCACAGGGAACGGCTTACCGTCGGCATCGAGGCCGACACGGCGCAAACGAATCGACGCCTCGCCAGATACCACCAGGAAACGCTCCCACTTGGAGTGGTGCCAATGGTTACCCTTGGTAATCCTAGGCTTTGAAACGTTGATAGAGACCTGGCCGCGCTCGGGTGTACGAAGGAACTCGGTAAAGGACCCACGATCATCGCAGTTAGCCTTTAGCGGATACGAACGAGAGCCCTCAGCATAATAGCTCTCAAACGTGCTCCAAAGCTTCTTGGAGAAAGAGCCGTCAGCGAGGTTCGGAACCATAAGGTCGTCGCGACTCGCCTTGAACGATTCGAGCAAGGAGACGATCTCACCCAGCGTCACATGATCTGTGGGGTGGCACGTGCAGAAATTCTCACCCTCGATCTCGTCCAGGCCATCATAGCCGCAGCGATGCTCTTTGCCCAGCAGGGCAGAAAGCATCTCGGCAACCAGATCGTCAATGTAAAGCAGTTCAAGCTCGACAGCAGGATCGTTCACCGTGTACTCACCACCGTTGGCGATGGCATCGCAAAACGTAGCGACCGCTGAGTTGTAGCGTGGACGGCACCACTTTCCGTACAAGTTGGGGAAACGGTAGATCAGCACGGGAGCACCCGTGCGCTCGGAATACTCGCGGAAGAGGCCCTCCCCCGCCAACTTGGACTCACCGTACGCAGATCCAGCATAGCGACCAACAAGGCTCGCCTGTGCAGAACTGGAGAGCATAACGGGGCACGTATTGCCGTGACGCTCCAGCGCAGCAAGAAGATCGCTGGCGAAACCAAAGTTACCGGCCATGAACTCAGCAGGATCCTGCGGCCTGTTCACGCCGGCAAGGTTAAACACGAAGTCCGCCTTAGCGCACATTCCATCCAGTTCATCTGCCGTGGTCTCAATGTCGCACTCCATGACCTCAAGCGGCAGCAGAGCCTGGAAGCGCTCCCTACGGTCCTTGCCATCGCGAATTGCCTTCAGCGCCTCGCAAAGGTTACGACCGACGAAGCCCTTGGCACCGGTAACCAGAGCGCGCATTACTGGACCGCCTCGTGCTCGCGGTCCTCGAGCGCCAGCTGCACATACTCAGCAGTCTTGATCTTCTCCACGGTGCCGGCGATATCAAGGCGCTCAGTATTGTGGGAGGTGTAGGCCTCGTCAGCCTGGGTCTTCACATCGCCCTCAACGAAGAAGCTGTCATAGTTAAGGTCGCGCGAGTCGCAGGCAACGCGGTAGTAGTTGCCCATGTCCTCGGCACGCAGGCGCTCCTCGCAAGTCATAAGAGTCTCATAGAGCTTCTCGCCGTGGCGGGTACCGATGACCTTGGTGCCCACGTGGCCAAAGACCTCCTGAACGGCCTCAGCAAGATCGCCGATGGTGGAAGCAGGAGCCTTCTGCACGAAGAGATCACCGGGATTCGCATTCTCAAATGCGAATTGAACCAAGTCGACAGCCTCATCGAGGTTCATAAGGAAGCGGGTCATATTGGGATCGGTCACCGTCAGCGGCTCGCCCTTGCGAATGCGGTCGATGAACAGCGGAATAACAGAACCACGGGAGCACATGACGTTGCCGTAGCGCGTGCAGCAGATAGTCGTACGACCGGCACCATTGCGCGCATTGGCATAGATGATAGATTCCATCATAGCCTTAGACTTACCCATGGCGTTAATGGGATACGCAGCCTTGTCGGTGGAGAGACAGACGACCTTCTCCACGCCCTCGGCGATAGCGGCATGCAGCACGTTATCGGTACCGATGACGTTGGTGCGAACCGCCTCCATGGGGAAGAACTCGCACGACGGCACCTGCTTCAAAGCGGCAGCGTGGAAAATGTAGTTCACGCCATGCATGGCGTCGCGAACGGACTGAGCATCGCGCACATCACCGATAAAGAAGCGAACCTTAGAGGCGAGCTCAGGACTACGCTGCTGCAGCCGATGACGCATGTCATCCTGCTTCTTCTCATCACGCGAGAAGATACGAATCTCCTCGAACTCGGTATTAACGAAGTGCTTGAGCACGGTGTTGCCGAAGCTGCCCGTACCGCCCGTGATCATGAGGGTCTTGCCAGCGAATGAGGTCGTTCCAGCCACTACTATCATCACCTATCTAAACTCATAGATGCCACGAGAGGCACCTGTAAATCCATAATATTCCTTCAGGGCGAGGTCTTTCTCCTCCCAAGAAAGGTGCCCGAGATGAAGTGATCTTGATTTAAGCTTCTCGAGATATTCATCCATAGTTTCAATAACCCGTGCGGGAACGCCGACAGCAACCGAGTTGCCAGGGATATCTCTTGCTACAATCGCGCCCGCTCCTATAACAACGTTATCGCCCACGGTAACACCGCCCATGATGATGGAGCAATTACCCACATATACATTGTCGCCCAAAACAATAGGTCTCGCGACCTCCAAGTCGGGTATCTCCTGTCTAAAGAGCAAAGTACCGCCATCATGGGTCTCAAATCGCATGCCATCAGTGGTGTGGACATGATTTCCAACCGTAATGATCAAAGGCTCCGTACTCCAAACAACATTCCCGTATACATGGAAGTCATCACCGGCATTCACTCCGATACGGCGCGCATAATCCTCTGCCGAATGGGTGTGAATCCACACCCATCTTTTAGCTTTTTAATCAAGCCCACTATACGTCCCTCCAATGGCTATCGCAAATTAGCCGACCTCACATTCCGCCCTGGCAAGAACGCGGCTGGTATATATAGGATAAGCAACGCTACTTGTTGCCATGGTAAGAATAGTTCCAAGCAGAACGCCCTCAATTCCAAGACCACAGGTGGTAGCCAATACAACAGAAAGAGGAATGTTCACCACCGCTTGCACGCAAGCAACGACAACCATGAAATTCACGAGGGTAAGACCATTGATAACTTGAGACCAAATGGTATTCCACATATAGACAATCGCATAAAGCCCCATCATTAGAATTAGAGGCCATGCAAAACCAAGATCCCTACCCAACCAAAGGGCAACAAGAGGTTTGAAGAGGACCGTAAGCAAGACGGTGCCCAAAGCGGCCAGACAATAGAGCTTAAGCATCTTGCCTATCGTACTTCTGATTTCACCAATCTCACCTCGGGCATAATCCACAGTTGTTTTAGACCAAAGCGGAACAACTAAAGCAGCAAATAGCGAAATGATCACTGTGAAAACCTTATTTGCTGTTGAATAGACGGTGACTTGCTCCGGTCCAAATAAATTACTTATGATTAAATTGTCAGTCGTAAACAAAACCAAGGCGGCAATCTGGGCAACAAAGAATTTAAGGCCCAGCCCGCCCAAATCATTCGCAACCGACCTGTCAATATACTTAAAGGACGGGGCAATAACTCGGTTCTTAACAAAGATAAACGCGCTAAAGCCACCATAAACCAACACGTTTGAAAATACATAAAGGATTGCAACGGCTATCAAATCATCCGTATTGGTAAACGAGAGCAATATAACTGAGAGCAGCATTACGGCTTGCTGAAATACCGCCATAAGGTTAACGATTTGAGCCTTTTGAAGCGCATAGAACACGTTGTTGCATAACATGAGGATAAAGCTAAAACACATGCCGAGGAAACTGATTTCCATGATGCAAATAAGGTTCTCATCAATATCCCATGCGGAAAGAAGAGAGGACCAGTCTATAAGAGAAATCCCTACTCCGCAAACGATAGCAATTATCAAAACTACAAGCGTGAGAATTGCATATGCACTCGAAATCAAGGTCTTAGGATCATCTTTTGGATTTTCAGAAGCCAGGGCTTGGGACAACCTATTGCGTAGTCCATTTCCAATTCCAAGATCAAAATAGGAAATCCAGGAAAGAACACTCAAAACCGTAGCCCATACACCATATTTATAATCACCAAGATAGTTAAGCACAACAGGAACGTAAATCAGGCTCAGTAGAATTGAGATGCCTTTATACAGCGCCGCCCGTGTCATGCTGCTCTTCAGATTAGAGTTAGTATCCAAGAGTGCCCCCTATCGAGCCTTCATCGACATCTGATCCGTAAGCCGCTGGTCGCGTAAAAGAGAAATAAATAAATAAAGGAATGAATATTAAGGTCGTATAAAAGATTTCATCCTCAAAAAATGTTGCCAGCAAATACATAATTGCAAAGCTAATTTTTGCGGTTAATGGCAACTTTGACTTGATAAAAACGGGATAAAAGACCCAAAAAACAACAGCGATGCCAAAGGGAATTCCATAAACGGCAAATAACCTGAACAGGCAGGCAGCCAAATACCCGGTAGATTCGGTATTAAGCGCAGCAGCGTAAACATCATAACCGCAACCCAAGGGATAATCCGCCATCAAATGAAGCGAGATACCCGCCGCACCAACACGCGCATTACCCGACGCATCCATAGCAAAGCCATCGTTACTGAAAAAACGGCCAAAAATTGTGTCAGCAAGCCAGGAGCTGTCGGCACAAATCATAAATAACATCAGCGCACACAGCCCCAATGAAAGTGAAATAATAATAATGCGTGGTGTCTTTTGTCTATTTCCACTCGCCCCAACGAAATATAGAAAAAAGAGGATGAACCCTAGCAAGTAGCCAGTAGCCGACTGCGTCGTAATCAGCGTTATCACGAACAACGCGAGTAACACCTTTCTTTTTTTCCTTAACGCTTCAGGACACATATACAACAGCACGAAAATAATCGAGTTGAGAAGAATTTGATATACCGCTGGCTCACGGAAAATACCGACGTTTCTCTCATAATCGAATCCACGATCAACATAAAGAAAGAGACCATGTGCCTGGTAGTATCTAGTAGTAATATGCGTTGTCGAATCAGCCCAATAGCCTTCCCCAAACAACAAGGGAAAAGAAAACGGCGTTATCCGATTCCAAATACCCGGGATCACTTGAGAAGCCAAATAGATTACAACGCTAAAAGAAGCGAGCACAGATGTAAGCAGTATCAACCGCTCTAAAAACTTGGAAGCGTTGAATCCTATAGCTACAACAGCTAAGCAAATCATAGCAACCCAGGTAAAAAGCTCCGAAGGCCCCATGGCATTTGTGGTAGATCGAACAAAGAGCATGGTTAGTGTACCAAGCGCTAGAATCGAAAGAGGAAAAATGTACTGCGTTTTCCTACTTGAAACCACAAGGAAAAGCGCAACGACGGCCAATATGGGACTCAGACGAAATAGAATGCGGTCATATACAAATGAATCACCCATGGCAATCATGAGATATATGAGAGCATAGTGACAAGCCGCTTCCCTTCGCCCCTCCCCTGCTATTGAAGTAGCGCTCTGCATGCTTTGACCTCTCTTAACTAACAAGAACAGGAACCTTCAATTCAGTAGACACTTCTAAAAGATAAATCCCTGCTCACCATCCGCAAGTGCATTCTGCATCTCAATACGCTTCTCTTCTGTAATACGAGTGATAACGTATGAATCATCATAGATAGGGCACTTATCCATTGCTTGTCGATTTCGTTCAACATACTCCTCATATGAACAAAGCCGACGAGCGGGGTTCCCCGCATATACGCCATTACTTTGCAGATCCTTAGTAACGACACTCCCGGCGCCAATAATGACTCTGTCGCCAATCGTCACGCCAGGAAGAACAATGGAATCAGCGCCAATAAACACGTTGCTACCTATTTGAACAGGAGCAATCCTCGTATAGCCAAGAATATTTTTCGTAGATGCATCATGAGCAAGGATGTGGCAACGAGGAGCGATTGTTACGTTATCGCCAATCGTGATGAGAAAACAGTGCCCCCAGTCAATAACAACGCCAAACATTACCTGTAAATTCTCACCATGTTTAAAGCCAAGCCTCTCGAGCTGCTCAATAGTTTTTGTTCCTCGGATTTTCGCGATGAGATCACGGTATATCCCCATATTGACCTCCCATACGTTGGTTTCACCTGCCGAAGCAAATTGCTTGAACTGTGCACAAAAAAGCACCAAGCCTAATATGAACTAGCCAATAAACGCTTTTTTATAATCTTCGATATAGCAAGTATTACTATAATCAGTGGCCCTCAAATGCTCAGTTATTTCAGCGATTCGCGGGCTATCCTGAACCAAGGATTCGATTCCATTTGCCAATGCAACCGGATCAATATCTACGACGAGGCCTTCATCATTAGAAACTTGGTCGGCAACTGTTGGATATGCCGTTGCGACGATTGGCTTACTAAGAATTTTAGATTCGTCAAGCACAACGGACTTGCCTTCGAACCTAGATGGCTGAACAACTATGTCGGCATTTGCAATATAGGGATACGGATTCTCCCTTGGTCCCAACAATTTAAATACATCCGCTACTCCAAGCTCGCTGATTAGCCCACGGCACCTATTGAGCTCCGAATCGCCTGCCACGCCTTTACCCAGTTCGAACCACGTGAAATTCAATCCACGTCGCTTAAGCTCCGCCGCAGCTTGGATGGCAATATCAACGCCTTTCTCATGCGTAACACGAGCGACTGTGAGAATTATGGCCTCGTCAGATTTGTACTCTGGGGGATAAAACTCCTTTGCCCGACTTAAAATCACTTTTGACGATACGATATTCGGAAGATATCCCATCTTTACTTGTATATAGGGAAAAACCGAACGAATTATCGCAAGGCACTCCGGGGAAATTGCATATATCCCGTCCATGCGTTGCAAATGAGGCAACTCATACTTGCTGGAATAATGGGCAGAACGATAATCACCGTGATAGAACACAATCTTTCTATCAGCCTTAACCTTCTCATCAACAAAATATAGAACCTGACCATTGATAAAGGAGATTGCAGTGTCGTAATGTCCGGGAAGCATATCAATTGCACGAGAATAAAAGTGCTTCCATCTAAAACCGCGACGCGTCTCCTCGTCTCTAGATACCACCGACGAAACGGCGTCTGCAGTTACTCGCCAGGCTTTCGCACGGCGACCGCGAATAGACGTGAAACAGTCCCTAACAACATCGGGAGTCTGTAAAAGATTGACCTTTGCTGGAATCTGGTCCATGAACAACCCATTAGGGTTTAGCAAAAATAGATCGATGTCGAATTCTTCCTCTGGAAGTTCCTCGATTAGATTAAGCAAAGCCCTCTCGGCGCCACCATTATCCATCGAGGACATCACGAATAATAGTCTATGCTTAGAGGTCATCAGCGTCCTCCAATAAATACTTGTAGAATGTCGGCCCGGTTTCTGACATCATTTTGAACTCCTGTTTCCAAGTGAGTTTGAATAGCCTCGTGCTGGTATTGAGTTCTTTCCAAATACTCCGGTCAAACGGCTTATTAAGTAACGAGATTAAATCATCACAGTAAGGGTTATTAGGAGCAATCGATGCAAATGCCACGGCGATAGAAGGGTCATGGCGCTGCGCAAGAACAATTAGGTAGTCAGTGAGCAAGTAGTCAATAAGCTCGTTGCTCTCGCGCCAATACGTTAAGTAATAGTCCCTCAAGGTAGCAAAAATCCTTCGATGCGCCTCGTCGCAAGCTAGAGAATAGTTTGCAAACATGCCACAGGCTACAGAAGCGTGCAGGTAATCAGGACGCTTAATCGACCAAACGGGAAGATGCAAATACTCATCAAGCGGGCCGGTGCAAAAAAACGTCGCATCAAGCCATAAGCCACCATGATCAGCCAACAGCGAGAGCCTTAGCAAATCAGATAGATGAGTCCGCGACATGACACCGCAGCGAACCTTCTCGAGAACCCACTCGGGGATATCAACGTAATCGGAAAGGTTATCATCCGTGATGACGATAACCTCATGGCCACCTGCGTTGCGCCGTACGGATTCGATACACGTCCTCACAATTTCCGGAGCGCTGTCCTCTCCCTGCCACCAACACATCCAGATCTTTCCATCAAGCAAGGGATCGGATGCGGGAAGGGGGGCAACGTAATCGTACGACGCAAAGAAATCGCCAAAGCGGTTCTCCAGATATCTGAGCACGGTCTCGTGTTTGCGAAGCAGTCGTGCCTTAACCGCAGGAGGCTCTATATAGCCGTTGCGGCTCATAACCTGAATATCCAACTTCGCTCTGAATGTATTTATCGCCTCGGGCCACGAGGTGACCCTGGCAATCCGAACGGTTGCCCCAATCTCCTCGCATGAACGGTGGACAATTCGCTTGATGCTGTTGTGACCATTAGCCATTGATTGTCTCCTCGTACAGCCTTACGAGCCGTCTCATAAAAACCTCGCGAGAGCAATTGTCACGAACATAGGAACGACAATTAACCTGAAGACGTGCGTACACAGAGGCATCCAGGAACGCCTCGACCGCGCGCACCATAGCACCCGTCATAGAAAGCACATCACCTGGTTCACAAACGTAACCAGTTACGCCCTCGGAAACCAGCTCGGGAATACCGCCGATACGCGTGCCCACTACCGGCGTTCCCGCCGCGAACGCCTCAACGATCGAATACGGCATATTCTCTCGCCATTGAGAACTCGAAATGGCAAACGATGCCCTCTCGACATACTCTTGTAGTGTATTCCCCGACTGGTAGCCTACAAACTCAATACACGAAGCCCTATCCAAAGAGGCGGCAAGGTTTTTAAACTCAACGGCATCAGGACCATCACCAACAACAATCAAGCGCATGCCCTGCGGAAGAGAAGGCGCCGCAAGATCGAAAGCCCTCAACAATGTGTCGACGCCCTTCTCTGCTGAAAGACGCCCAAAGAACAGAAGGTAGGGCCGCTCTCGATCGGTCACGTCGTCCCCCGACCCCGAAGCACGAGCAAGAATGGCATCGTCCGCGAAGTTCTGGAGCGCCACCACTTTTTCTTGGGGCCATCCACCCTCTATGAGCTTGGAACGCATAAATCTAGAAGGTGCGATAACCCTATCAATTCGCGCATTGGATCTATGAGCCCTATTGAAAGATGCTTCCATTGCAGCAAGTGCACTCTTGGCACGCGACCCCTTGATGCAGCGATTTTCAATGCAATGGCGATACTTCCCATCCTCGAGGCAAGCGTCACAAACACATCCCTCGCCATTGAGCATTAGGTAAGCGGGACATATAGTCACGTAGTCATGAGCTGTATAAACGACGGGTACATGATTATCCTTGAGATAAGGGGCATCCAGAATGGATAGGGTTATCTGCCTATGGACATTATTAAGATGCACAACATCTGGGCGAAACTCTTCGCAAAGAGACTGGAAATTACGCTTCGCCTCGGGTGAATAGATCAAAGCCAAGCCATCACGGACAGCTAAAAATGGATTTCTAACGTTATTGTACTCACGCTGCGTGACAAAATACTTATCCCATTTGCACGGTAAGTTGTTCGGATGCTTCATGGAGAAGTACGCGACCTCATGCCCCATGCGCTCGAGTTCGGAACCAACAGTTAAATAGTAAGTCTCAGCACCGCCCTTGCGGTAATGGAACTTATTAACCAAAAGGACTCTCAACGGGCCCCCTCCCCATAGACAGCAAGCGTTCGTTCAACAACGGAATCCCAGGTGTAAGTCTGCTCGACATGACCTCTCGCACTCGCACCAAGCTGGCTGGCAAGGCTATTGTTTGCCAACAATTCTCGCAGCCCGCTTTGCAGCGCGGACGCATTCCCCTTCTCAAACGTAACGCCATTGCCGGCGAGTACATCCGAGCATTCGGAAATATCGCTCGTTACGCAACAACAACCATAAGCCATGGCCTCTAGCAAACTCATTGGCATGCCCTCGACGTCGGAGGGAAGCACATAGGTAAAGCAGTTTGAATAGAGTTCCTCAAGCGGCCGTCCACTGACAAACCCAGTGAATACAATGCGCTCATCGCCCGCGGCAAGTTCGTGCAATTGCGATTCATATTCAGAAGTATCGGAGCCACCGCCGGCGATCACCAGCTTTTTGTCCGTATCGAGCCCCTTGAACGCCTCAATAAGCAGCTCGGGACGCTTCTCCGGAACCAACCGACCCAGAAACAGGATGTAAGAACCAGTGGAGAGGCCCCATTCCGAAGAAATATAGTCGGCCGGGCGCGAAATCTTACTATCTATACCGTTGGGAATCACAGTCGCATCGCGACCGTATTCGTTCTCGAAGTAAGCTTCCGCTGCCGTAGAAAGAACAATGAGGCCATCCGCTTTATTTGCGGCGGTCTTCTCCCCCATCTTGATATACGTACTGGCGAGCTTGCCCCACTTGGCACGCTGCCAATCAAGGCCATGGATGGTGGCCACGGTGCGAATGCCAGCCCAACGCGCGAGGGACAGCGGCACGCACGGCCCTTCCGCATGGTAGTGAATCACATCGGGGCGCTGTTGAATCGCAGCAAGCGTAGCAAAGAATGACGAACTAAGTGCGGCAAGGCCCTTTTTGTCGATAGTTCTCACGGGTACCACGCGCACGCCGTCAACCATCCGCTCGCAAGCAACGGTTTGATCGCCAGTCATGACATCGGCACCGGACCGATCATAGCAAGTGACATCATGCCCAAGCGCAGCCATGCGACGGGCCAACTCCGTCACGACAACCTCAACGCCACCCTCGCGAGTGCCATAGCGCTTGTGTCCGATCATCGCAATCTTAAGTGGACGCCGCACTAGTAAGCCCCCTCACCGGTGAAGACGACCTTGATGGTCTGAAGTATCGTGCGCAAGTTAACCCAAAGGCTGCGCTCACGGATGTACTTAAGATCAAGCTCGACCATATCCTGGAAGTCGAGGTCGGAGCGACCTCCAACCTGCCAGTAACCGGTCAGGCCCGGCTTGACCGCAAGACGCTGCATAGCCCAGGCGTCGTACTCGGCAACTTCGTTCGGCAGCGGAGGACGAGGGCCAACAACGGTCATTTGTCCCAAGAACACATTGATGAACTGCGGAAACTCGTCGATGGAATGCCTGCGCAGGAACTTGCCAACCTTGGTGACGCGCGGGTCGTCCTTCATCTTGAACATGGCACCGTCAACCTCGTTGCAGCGCTGCAGCTCCTGAAGACGTTTGTCCGCATCTTTATACATGCTGCGGAACTTATACATAGTGAACTCGTGCATGCGCCCATCGCGATGCGTGCGCGAGATGCGCTTCTGCGCATACAACGGGCACCCCGGGCTTTCCAAGCAGATCGCCGCGCAAATAATCGCTCCGGGAATCAGCCCCGCGGCGATGACGGCTCCGCTGAACACGATGTCGAATGCACGCCGTACGGCGCGGTACGGCCACTTTCCCCTATTGGCGTCCCGCAGGTCTTGCATGGCCTGATACCGATTATACGGTCCCACCTTGGCCACGTACTCGGCCCGCTCTTGAGACACCGGGATCGCATTGCCCGTGCGGGGGTCAACGTTTCCCCCGCCGCACGCCGCCCCCACAGACGTCCTTATTGTGGTTTCGTTTCCCCCTGGCATTGGCTTTTCCTCACAATTCCCAGTCCAATGCGAGTTGTAACGCGTCGACCGCACATATCCAGTTCTATAAATGCCAGGCTCTTGCGCCGGTTAACGCTTACGATGCACGCCTCGCGGCCCTTGAGCGGGCCACGGAACACCACTACGCGATCCCCTTCCATAACGCCCATGCTCATGGGTATCACGCGGTCGCCCTCGTTGGTAAACATCGCCATCCAGGCGCGATCATCCTCTGCAAGCGGGCAAAACGAGCCGCCCATACGCAGTAGCTTGGTGAACTCCCGTACCTCGCGCAGACGCTCGTAAAGCGCCACGGGCTCGCGCGTGACCGCGATGATATAGCCCGGCAGCAGCAGCGATTCAGCCTGCTCCCAAGCACCCCGTACCTTGCGCTCCGTAGCGAAGCGCGGCGTGAAGCACTCACGCAGCACATCGGGGCCCACCGCACGGCGAATCGTTTCGCAGAGCGCCACTTCCTTGCCGGCAGGCACCTGTATCACGTACCACTCGTTGCCGGTGCTCGACCGCTTATCGATTACCATGAGATGCTCCATCTCTGTTCTCGCTATAGTGCTCAACGAACCAGACCCAGTACCTAACAATCTCCGGTTTCACCACAAAGCATCGAAGCTGACGGCTTGGGTCCCCACCCGCGGCCGCACACCCCGATGCGCAATCAATCGCAAGCGCCCCTTCATCGTGGCATGGCTTCGCCCGCGCCGGAAACGGCAAGGCGTTGGCATATAGAACTCTCGTCGCTTCCGGGACCCACACCAGGCACCGCCCCTTCCGCGCAAGATATGTGTTAGCCGATCGTTACCATCGCAGCGTGATAGATAACAATTCAGGTTTTCCAATTGTAGCGTCCAGCGTTATATATACAGTCGCAATTTAACATTTGGTACGGCAATATTCGATTACCGATAGCAAGTAGCTGCCCTTTTGGACAGATCTTGCTTTGTCAGCTCTTTGTAATGCGCCGATTACCCACAAATCGGCTGCATATTCAGCACAGGTTCGACATAACTATTCTCCACATAGGATATCTATGGTTATGCCGGGAATATCTCCACCGTACGCGCACAGGCTGCCCACGCTCACAGAACAAGGACGAGCTCTCCATATCGTCTTTATAGCTTCGCCGCATACTAGGGGAGCATGTGGCGTGCTGGGGGATGCGCCCATGAACCCGTATGAGCTTTGGCGAAGCGAAGGAGACGCGCGCTATGCTACCTACCGATCGTTCCGAGCAAACCATGAAGTACCTCTCGTTGCTCGCGCAGCAATTTCCCAACCAGCAGGCGGCGTTCACCGAGATCATCAACCTGCAGGCTATTCTTAACCTGCCCAAGGGCACCGAGCACTTCATGAGCGACCTCCACGGCGAGTACGAGGCCTTCATGCACATCCTCAACAACTGCTCGGGCGTTGTGCGCGAGCACGTGGATATCATCTTCGAGGGCGAGCTGGACGGGCCTGCAAAGGATGACCTGTGCACGCTCATCTACTACCCGCGCGAGAAGATCCAGCTGATGCGCGAGGCCCGGCAGGACTCCCCCACCTGGTACAAAACCATGCTGGGGCAGCTCATCACCGTGGCGCGCAAGCTCTCCAGCCGCTACACCCGCTCCAAGGTGCGCCGCGCCATCCCGCACGACTACGCCTATATCATCGACGAGCTGCTGCACACGCACCCCGACGAGAACAACTACCGCGTGCGCTACCACGAGCGCATCATCGACTCGATCCTGGAAACCGATTCCACCGAGGACTTCATCTGCTCGCTGGCCGAGCTCATCAAGCGCCTGGCCGTGGACCACATCCACCTGGTGGGCGACATCTTCGACCGCGGCGGCGGCGCGGCCAAGATCATGGACCGGCTCGAGCGCTGCCACGCGCAGCGCCTGGACGTGCAGTGGGGCAACCACGACATCCTGTGGATGGGCGCCGCCGCCGGCGAGCCCGCGTGCATCGTCACCGTGCTGCGCAACAACCTGCGCTACGGCAACTACGAGATCCTGGAGAACGACTACGGCATCTCGCTGCGCGCGCTGGTAGCGTTCGCCGACCGCACGTATCGCGGCGGCGAGTCCATCTCGCCCCTTATCAAGGCCATCAACGTGCTGCTGTTCAAGCTTGAAGGCGCCATCATCCGGCGCCATCCCGAGTTCGACATGGAAGACCGCCTGCTGCTGGACAAGATCGACCTGGACGCCGGCACCGTGGAGATAGACGGGCGCGCCTGGCCGCTCGTGACGAGTGACTTCCCCACCGTGGACCCCGCCGACCCCTACGCGCTCAGCGACGAGGAGCGCGAGATCGTGGACAAGCTGGTGAGCGAGTTCACCGGCTCCGACCACCTGCAGCGCCACATGGGCATGCTGTACAGCCACGGCTCGATGTACCTGGTGCGCAACGGCAACCTGCTGTTCCACGGATGCGTCCCCATGAACGAGGACGGCACCTTCAGCGCTATGAACTGCATGGGCACCTGGCGCAGCGGCCGCGACTACATGGACTTCTGCGATTCCATTGCCCGGCGCGCGTGGCGCGACCGCGACCGCGATTCGCTGGACTGGCTGTGGTACCTGTGGATCGGCTTCAAGTCGCCGGCGTCGGGGCGCCTGGTCAAGACGTTCGAGCGGGCATACATCGCCGACAAGTCCACGTGGCGCGAGCCCATGGACCCGTACTTCACGCTTACCGAGGAGACCGGGCCGTGCAACACCGTGCTGCGCGAGTTCGGCATCTATCCCGAGGGCGGCCACATCATCAACGGGCACACGCCGGTGAAGACGCTCGCGGGCGAGCAGCCCGTGCGCGCCGACGGCAAGCTGCTGGTGATCGACGGCGGCTTCTGCACGGCGTACCACCCGGCAACGGGCATTGCGGGCTACACGCTCATCTCCAGCTCGCGCGGGATGCGCATCAAGGCGCACGAGGCGTTTCGCAGCGTGGAGGACGCCATCTTGCGCAACGTGGACATCCAGAGCGAGACCACGAGCTTCGAGCCGCACGACCAGCGCATCATGGTGAGCGATACCGACACGGGCGACGAGATCCGCGCGCAGATCAGCGACCTGCGCCAGCTGCTGGACGCGTACCGCTGCGGCCTGATTCCGGAAGCGGGACGAAGCGAGTAGGCGGCATAGGGCCCGCGGACGGCTGCGAGGGCCCGGCGATGGCCCGCCCCGCGCGGCTGCGCGGGCGACGGCGGGCCGTGCGGGGCGGGCAGCCGCGCGGGAGATGAACGCGCGGCGCCCATATTCGACATGCGCGGCTCCTGCAATCGCGGGAGCCGTTTTCATGTGCCGCCGCCCGACTACGCCGGCCGCAAGCCAATGCCTGCGCGCAAGCCATTCAGCCATGCATCCTGCAACGCACGCCGGCCGTTGTTGACATCGCGATACCGCACGCCCGCATCCCGGTACAACGACCGCGCAATGGCTTCGAGCGCCTGGATGTCGCGCATCTGCTCGCGATTCACCACGATCACCTTGATGCCCATGCCGCGCATGCCGTTGTTGCGCTGTCCATCGTGCACGCGAGCCGATTCTTCCTCGTGCCCGATGCCGTTGTACTCTATCTCGGCATTCGCCGACCGTATGAACACGTCGCAGATGGCATACGGCATGCCGGACGACATAAGGACCGCGTCGTGCTCGAACTCGATGCGGCGGTTCAGCTGTATCCCGCCCGGCAGTGCCGATAGGGCGAACCCTCCAAGCCGATGCGGCGCGCCAAGCATCGCCGCAAGCACCGACTCCATGGGCGACGCCGCATGTGGAAGAGCCACCGCCGCCGCTCGTGTAAACGAGCCCCTCGGGCTGAAGCGACCCATGCTGATGAAAGCGTCCAGGTCCTCGCACGAAAACGCCGGGTCGCACGCGTAATGCACCTGGTCGGCAGGCTCACCTGCGCCCGATGCGCGAACGCCCCCGAGCGCTAATGAGGGGCCGCCCGCCGTAGGATCGAGCGAGGCGCCTCCCCCTCCGCGCCGCTCGCCGTGCGGCCAGACCCCGCCCCAAGCGATGGTCATCGTTGCCTCCTCGGCCATGCTGTATGTCCCCATAAGCTCGAAGAGCAGCATGGCGACCGACGCCACCGCGCGCCCTCTCGAATACTGGTACGCCGTGTACAGGGGCGAGGTAGCGTAAAGACCGGGCGCGACTCGGCAGATCGAACCCGCGGGCAGCGAGCGAGAGGTGCAGCAGCACCGAACATGCGGCACCCGTCGTCGGGCGGCGGGAGCTGCAACCAGGAGCTCCAGCTTCTCCGTTTCCTCGCCGCCCCAGAACCCGTATCGCGCCAGCTCATCGAGATCGATGAGGGGCTTGCACGACGTGGCCGCCTCAAGGACGCGACCCTGCTCCTCTAAATCAAGCGGAACCCAGGACCATAGGTCATGGATGCGCCGTGCGCGACGTATGCCCCGAAGCGCCGACAAACCGCATACGATGATCGCCGGCTCCGCCGGCGCGGGCTCCAGAACCCCGCTCCTCCCCCGCTCCTGCACCGCCCGCGTATTTCCTTCATCATTTCGAACGCCCATCACGACCACCGCCATCCTTCCCGGCAAGGTCGCGCTGTGCGACCGCTGCCCTTCCCCGTAGGGACAGGGTTCCCCGAAACCAATGGGGACAAACCGCCGCATGGCAGGCGATGTCGGCCATAGGGACTATCGGCTGGCGCCGAGGAGGGGTAATCGGGCGGCACCGAATTAAGCAACGTGTGGAACCAAGACGCCGAGAGGCCCACTCGGCACGAAACGCGGCCAACCCGGAGGCGGCCGCCTCATCGGCTTAAGCAAGGTGGGTGCAAAATGAATAAATAACGACAACTAATGAATAGGGATAATCATCATATGTGGTATTTCATGTCAATCTGCTGTTGCGCCCGCACCTCAATGGCACTAACTGCAAATAATGAGTACCCGTCGCCGCCGCGGGGACTCCGTTCAGCCACCGTTCGAGCCAGAACGCAACGTCTCCACGGCGTTCTGACGCATATATTTCTACATTTGTTCGTTATCTAGCTATTTATAGCCCACCCAAATGGCGAGAAGCTCTATACATTGCGGAACTCGAAGCGCAATTTGACTCAAAAACGACATTTAGTGCCAGCCGGCCCGACGTGAGCGCAAGACAACGTGGATCTGGGGCGGGCATGCGCCTTCTTGGCGGCAAACAGCATCCGGATGGCGCCTGCGGGCATTCCCGCCACGCTACGCCGGACCTGGCAGCAGGCCAAAGGTGCATGTACCACCGAAGAACCTGCTGAATCCGCAGCGTTCAAATCACTTGGAGGGATTATCGATATCCAGGTGAATCTCGGGCACGCGGGCCAGGTCGGCCAAGGTGACGCCGTCCACGTAGTCGTCGATGGCGCGCTCGAGGCCGGTCCAGAACTTCACGGTCGAGCACAGGTCCGCGCGCGTGCACGTGCCCTCCAGCCCATCGCAGGCCACCGTGGAGGATGCGCCTTCCGCGACGCGCAGGATGTCGCCCGCGGTGACCTCGCTGGCCGGCTTGGCCAGCACGTAGCCGCCGCCCTTACCGCGCACGCTGCGCAGCAGGCCGGCATGCATGAGCGGGCGCACGAGCTGCTCGAGGTACCGAAGCGAGATGGACTCGCGCTCCGCCACCTCGCGCAGCGCGATCTTGCCGTCCTCGTCGCCGAACGCGGCGATGTAGATCATGAGACGAAGGGCGTAGCGCCCCTTGGAAGAGATGAGCATTCGCCCTCCTTATGCGTTGTGTTGATAAATCTTAGTAGATTGGTCGTATTAAGCCAATCGCATTTACCGCGCCGCAGTTAACGGCTACAATCTTAGCGTTAATCCGAGAGAATTCCTAGGGTTTCCGCGCAGCGCATATCCATAAACGCGCCTTAGCACATCCCCGACCTGCGGAAGCTCCTTATTAGAAAGGCAACGCACATGAGCACCATTTCACCTGCCGATACGCTGCTGTCCGTGCGCGGGCTCACCGCATCGGTCGATGAAAAGACCATCCTGCACGGCGTGGACCTCGACGTCGCCGCCGGCGAGACGCACGTCATCATGGGCCCCAACGGCGCCGGCAAGTCCACCATGGGTCACGTCATCATGGGCGACCCCGTGTACAGCGTAAACGAGGGCTCGATCCTCTTCGATGGCCAGGACATCACCGACCTCTCCTGCGACAAGCGCTCGCGCGCCGGCCTGTTCCTGTCCTTCCAGGCACCCGTCGAGATCCCGGGCGTGCCGCTGTCCAGCTTCCTGCGCGCCACCCTCGCCGGCCGCGAGGGCCTGGAGATGAAGGGCAAGCAGTTCCGCCGCCGCGTCACCGAACTCGCCCGCGAGCTCAACATGGACACCGCCTACCTCAACCGCGAGCTGGGCGTCGGCTTCTCGGGCGGCGAGAAGAAGAAGGTCGAGATGCTCCAGCTGCTGCTGCTCCAGCCCAAGCTGGCCATCCTGGACGAGACCGACTCGGGCCTGGACGTGGACGCGCTGGGCGTGGTCTCGCGCGGCATGGACGCCTATCGCAAGAGCACGGACGGCTCGCTCGTGATCATCACCCATAACACGCGCATCCTCGAGCACCTCGAGGTCGACCGCGTCCACGTAATGGTGAACGGCCGCATCGTGCGCGAAGACGACGCCTCGCTCATCCCCTGGATCGACGCCAACGGCTTCGACACCTTCGAGCGCGAGGCTGCCGCCCAGCTGGCCGCCGAGCAGGAGGCCGCCAATGACGCCGCCCCCGCGCACGACGCCGCAGCGGACGCCGTTCGCGCCGCCGCCGCGGGCCTGGGCGCCGGCATGGTGCAGTCGCTGCGCGCCACGCTCGACGCGAGCGGCGCCGCCGACGCCGCCGCAAACGCCGCCGCCGCGGACGCTCGCTAGGGAGGGGTCGCGCATGACCAAGAACCGCACCGAGGTAGCGGACATCGACCGCAGCCTCTACGACTTCAGCTACGGGGAGGAGGGTTTCGAGCGCCTGGACGCCGGCCTCACCCCCGATATCGTCACGGAGATCTCGCAGCGCAAGAACGAGCCGCAGTGGATGCTCGACATGCGCCTCAAGTCCCTTGAGATCTACCACCGCATGCCCAACCCCACCTGGGGACCGGGAATCGACGGCCTGGACATGGACAACATCGTCACGTACGTGAAGCCCAACACCGAGCAGAAGAACGACTGGGATTCCGTGCCCGACGACATCAAGGACACCTTCGAGCGCCTGGGTATCCCCGAGGCCGAGCGCAGCTACCTGGCCGGCGTGGGCGCTCAGTACGACTCCGAGCTGGTGTACCACAACATGCAGGACACCGCCGCCAAGATGGGCATCGTGTACTCCGGCATCGAGGAGGCGCTGCAGGAACCCGAGTGGGAAGCCATCATCCGCGAGAAATTCATGACGCTCATCCCGCCCACCGACCACAAGTTCGCGGCGCTGCACGGCGCGGTATGGTCGGGCGGCTCCTTCGTCTACGTGCCGAAGGGCGTCAAGCTCGACTTCCCGCTGCAGAGCTACTTCCGCCTGAACGCCAAGGGCGCGGGCCAGTTCGAGCACACGCTCATCGTGGTGGAGGACGACGCCGACCTGCACTTCATCGAGGGCTGCTCGGCGCCCAAGTACAACGTGGCCAACCTGCATGCGGGCGCAGTCGAGCTCTTCGTGGGCAAGCGCGCGCACCTGCGCTACTCGACCATCGAGAACTGGTCCAAGAACATGTACAACCTCAACACCAAGCGCGCCCGCTGCGAGGAGGAGGGCGAGATCGAGTGGATCTCCGGCTCCTTCGGCAGCCACGTGGGCTACCTCTACCCCATGAGCGTGCTCGCGGGCCGCAAGAGCCGCTCGAGCTTTACCGGCATCACCTTCGCCGGCACCGGCCAGAACCTCGACACCGGCTGCAAGGTGGTGCTGGGCGCGCCCGACACCTCCGCGACCGTTGAGACGAAGTCCATCTCCAAGGGCGGCGGCATCTCCACCTTCCGCAGCTCCATCGTGGCCACGCCGGCCGCCGAGGGCTCCACGGCTTCCGTGAGCTGCCAGTCGCTCATGCTCGACGACATCAGCCGCTCCGACACCATCCCCGCCATGGACATCCGCGCCAAGGACGTGAACATCGGCCACGAGGCCACCATCGGGCGCATCGGCGACGACAAGATCTTCTACCTCATGAGCCGCGGCATCTCCGAGGAGGAGGCGCGCACCATGATCGTGAACGGCTTCGCCAACCCCGTGTCCAAGGAGCTCCCGCTGGAGTACGCCGTGGAGATGAACAACCTGATCAAGCTCGAGATGGAAGGAGCGATTGGCTAATGGACGCTCTGGTCATTAAGAACGCGAACGCCATGCCCGCTCCCACCTGGAGCTGGCTCAAGATGAACGATACCAAGATCGCCGTGCCCGCCGGGCTCGAGCGCGACTGCCAGGTAACCATCGAGGCCGCCAAGGACCTCTACGAGCAGCACGCCAGCTTCGAGGGCGCCGTCGAGGAGCTGCAGGGCCGCGTGGACGCCGCCCGCGGCGATGCGGCGGACGACCGCGCGATCATCCGCGCCGCCCAGGGCGCGGACGCCGGCGCCGCCGACCTGGACACCCCCGCCCTGTCGGCCTACGAGCGCCGTACCGCGCTGTCCCAGGCCGCGGGCGACATCTCGGCCGATTTCGAGACCGGCGTGGGACGCGACGCGCGCGCCTACCTCAACTTCCTGGCCGGCGGCACCGCCGTGCTGGCCACGCAGCCGGGCGACGAGGTGGAGGCCCGCGTGAACGTGGCCGCCGCGCCCGGCGCCTCGTCCTCGGCCAGCGTGGACATCGTGGCGGCGCCCGACTCCACCTTCAACCTGGCTATCTCGCTCGACGCGGCGTGCCCCGCCGGGCAGCAGGCCTTCGCCGGCTCCACCCTGCGCGTGTTCGCCGGCGCCCGCTCGCACGTCAACGTGACCGTATACCTCACCTGCGGCGAGGGCGTGACCTGCGTGGACGACTCGGGCTTCGTGCTGGATGAGGACGCCCGCGTGAACGTGCGCCACGTGGTGCTGGGCGGCGCCTTCACGGCCACCGGCCTTGCCGCCGACCTGCGCGGCGACCGCTCGCGCATCGATATCTCCACCAGCTACCTGGGCGCGGGCGAGGATGTTCGCGACTTCAACTACATCGTGCGCCACCGCGGCAAGAAGACCGAGTGCAACCTGGATGCCAACGGCGTGCTCACCGGCACGTCCAAGAAGATCCTGCGCGGCACCATCGACCTCATGCACGGCGCCAAGGGCGCCCAGGGCAACGAGCGCGAGACCGTGCTTCTGGCCAACAAGGGCGTGGACAACAAGACCATCCCCATGATCTTGTGCGACGAGGACGACGTGGCGGGCAACCATGGCGCCACCATCGGCCACGTGCGCCCCGAGCAGCTCTTCTACATGGGCTGCCGCGGCCTGTCCGAGCAGCAAGCCGAGGCGCTGTTCATCTCGGCCAAGCTCGAGGACGCCGCGCTCACCGCGCCCACCGACGAGATGCGCGACGCCGTGGTTCGCCTGGGCCGCGCGCTCGTTCCCGACTTTGAGGAGGAGATCGCATGATCGACACCGAGAACGTAACCTGCGACACCTGCACCGCGCCCGGTCCGGCCGTCTTCGATGCGTCCGACGAGGCGTCGCGCGCCTGGCCGCGCGTGGATATCGAGGCCAACCCCTATAAGGCCGACTTCCCGCTGCTCGCGCAGAACCCCCAGATCGCGTTCCTCGATAGCGCCGCCACGGCGCAGCGCCCGGCCTGCGTGCTCGAGGCACAGAAGCGCTTCTACGAGACCATGAACGCCAACCCGTTGCGCGGCCTGTACTCGCTGTCCGTCGAGGCCACCGAGGCCATCGCCGGCGTGCGCGCGCAGATCGCGCAGCTCATCGGGGCCGAGCGCGCCGACGAGATCGTCTTCACGCGCAACACCTCCGAGAGCCTGAATATCGTGGCGCAGGCCTTCGCGCCCACGGTGCTCGAGCCCGGCGACGAGGTGGCCATCACCATCATGGAGCACCACTCCAACCTCATCCCGTGGCAGCAGGCCTGCCGCGCGGCGGGTGCCACCCTCGTCTACCTCTACCCCACTAAGACCGGCCGCCTCACCGACGAGGAGATCGCCGCCAAGATCGGCCCCAAGACCAAGATCGTGGCGGCCACGCACGTCTCCAACGTGCTGGGCGTCGAGAACCCGGTGAAGAAGCTCGCCCAGGCCGCGCATGCGCACGGCGCGTACCTGGTGGTGGACGGCGCCCAGTCCGTCCCCCACATGCCGGTAAACGTGGCCGACCTGGGCGCGGACTTCTTCGCGTTCTCGGCCCACAAGGCGCTCGGCCCCATGGGCGTGGGCGTGCTATGGGGCAAGATGGAGCTGCTGCAGCGGGCGCGCCCGTTCCTCACCGGCGGCGAGATGATCGACGCCGTCACCGAGCAGGACGCCACCTGGGCCCCCGTGCCCGAGAAGTTCGAGGCGGGCACGCAGGACGCCGCGGGCATCTTCGCCACCGGCGCGGCCCTGGACTACCTGGTGAACCAGGTGGGCTACGAGGCCGTCTCCGCACGCGAGGCCGCCCTCGTCCACTACGCCATGGCCCAGATGAGCCAGCTGCCCTACGTGGACATCATCGGCTCCATCTACTGGGACTGCCACCACGGCGTGATCAGCTTCAACGTGCGCGGCATCCATCCGCACGACGTCGCCAGCATCATGGACATGCAGGGCGTGTGCATCCGCGCGGGCCATCACTGCGCGCAGCCGCTGCTCACCTGGCTGGGCGTGGAGAACCTCGCCTGCTGCCGCATGAGCGTGGCGTTCTACAACGACAAGCACGACATCGACCGCTTCCTCGAGGCGCTCGACACCGTGTGGCGCACCTTCAACGGATAGAACCGCTTCCCCCTCCGGCAGCACGCGTTCTCAGATTAGGGACAGGCACCAATCTGAGACGGGCGCGCTTCCGGGGGCGGGGCGCGCGGCCTTCCCGCCGGACCGTCGCGCGCCCCGCAGCCAGCACCTCAGATTGGTGCCTGTCCCTAATCTGAGGTTTTTACGAAAGGAGCCCTATGGGCAACCTCTACAGCTCCGCCAGCTTCATGGAGCACAACTCGCATCCCGACTACAAATACGAGATGGACAACCCCACGCACAGCCACGACGGCATCAACCCCAGCTGCGGCGACGAGCTCACGCTCTCCCTGCGCGTGGAGGACGGCGTGATCGAGGAGGCCGCCTTCACCGGCCACGGCTGCGCCATCTCCCAGGCGTCGGCCGATATCATGGCCGACCTCATCACCGGCGAGACCGTGGAGGAAGCCCGCCGCCTCTCCGCGCTCTTCCTGGGGATGATCCGCGGCGAGGAGCTCTCCGAAGACGACTTCGAGGACCTCGACGAGGCCGCCCAGCTCAAGGACATCTCGCACATGCCCGCCCGCGTGAAATGCGCCGAGCTCGCCTGGCGCACCCTCGACGGCATCCTGTCGGCCTAGCGCGCCGCATCCTCGATTGGAAGCTCCGTTGATCGAACAGATTGCAACATACTTCGCGAACAACGGCGGCCA
>NZ_JADNJJ010000107.1:0-2366 GCF_015554865.1 Collinsella sp. D33t1_170424_A12
AGCGCGTGCGGGGGCCTGCCGCCCATGTCGCGAGTCTACGGCGTAAACAACCTATCGGCACACAACAGCTAGCGCTCGTCTACGGTTTCGTGATGCCCGTTATGCGGCGCGGGGAGCGCCCGCGTGTGCCGCGATGGCGAAAAGCCCGGCGTTCGCCTGCTGCAACGAGCGGGGCGAACGCCGGGCTTGGCGTGTTGGGTGCGTTGGCGGCGTAACGCCGCGGGCGCGACGCGGGCTGGAGGCGCTGCTAGCGGTCGAGCTCCTTGCGGACGCGGCCGTCATACATAACGGCGAAGAGCGCCAGCACGGCGGCGACACCGGAGATGACGGCCAGCACGAGGTTGACCGACGTGCCGAAGATGGTGGCGAGGATGCCCAGTACGAGCGCCGCCACCGAGAGGGGCGCGTGCGCGCCGAGCGAGCTGGGGCGGTTGGCGCCCTGGATGCCGAGCGCGCACGAACCGAACGTGCAGGCGCCCGTGATGACGCTCAGCGCGCCCAGGACCATGCAGCCCAGCGAGGCGTCGATCGTGGTGCCGAAGGCCTCGAAGGTGCCGGCACTGTCCTGCGCGTTGACGATGGCGAATATGCCGGCGATGAGCGCGGCGAGGCCGACGAGCGCCTGGATAAGGCTGACGACCTTGAGGATCTTGCGATTCTGCGACATGGAACTTCTCCCTTGGAGGTTTTGGCGGGCGTCTTCGCCCGGGCCGTTGGATGTCTCCATGATACCCCCATCCAAGATGTGACATGCGTGAAGACTCGGCATCGGGGCGCCATGCGGCCGTGCGGGGGTCAAACACTGCTACCATGCTTTACCGCATGCTGAACAACGGATCGTCTCGAGCGCCGGGCCCGCCCGGTGCGGAAGCGCTGCGCAAACGGGGGGATGCAACGTGACAACGAATACGATTCTCATAGTCTTGCTAGTTGCGGCCGTGTTGGCGCTGCTGGTAGTCGAGGCGCGCAAGCGCATGCTGCCGGCGCGCGTCGAGCGCCTGTGCGTCGAGCGCTCCTACGACAAGGTGCTCGAGCTCCTCGACCAGCCGCTGGCCCGCGTGATCTATACGCGCTACGAGCAGCTGTCGATGAAACTGGGCGCCCAGGTCGAGCTTGGCCGGACGTCGGACGCTACGCGCACCATAGAGGAGATGCTGCAGCTTCGTATGACCAAGCCGCAGCAGATGGCGCTGTTTACCACGGCATTCGATTTCTATCTGGACAAGGGCGATAAGAAGCGCGCCGGAGCGATGCTCGAGCGCATCGAGGGCATGAACGAGAAGGCCGCGGCGCGCGTGTGCCGCGAGATGTTCGACGTGGCCTTCGACGGCTCTACGGCGCATATCGTGAGCATGGAGGGCAGGCTGAAGGATACGTCGCCGATCGAGTGCGCGCGTCTATGCCGCCTGCTGGCGCTGCAGTACGAGCGCCGTGGCGAGGTCCGTGCCGCTGCGCGGTACCGCGATATGGAGCGCGCCTCCGTTCGCGCCGCCCGTACGGTTCGGTAGCGGGGCCGGGGCGGTCCAGCCGTTCGGACGCCGAGGCCCGGGCTTTACGTCCCGTTCCCTGCATCCATGAAGGGGCTTTCGCGAGCCGCCGGGCTTCCGTTGTCCTTCGTGCATCCTGGCGAGGCGGCATGGGTTTTGCGTTGGTCGCGGCTTCGTGCTGGCGGTATGGGCGAATCGGCGGTACGGTTGATAGCGCTTACGACTGAAAGGACGAAGAGATGGATAGCATCGCCGCTCAGCGCGGATTCCTGGCGCCGGCGCTTATCGTGGTCGGATTGATTCTGCTGGGCTACACCCTGTATATGCTGCTGGAGCAGCGCCGCTCGATGGTCTACGAGATCCCACGTGGGAAGTGGGCGTATGCCGTGGCCGTGGTGCTCGTGGTGCTCGCCGTGTTCAACCTCGTTATCAGCGGCGCCGGCCTTGCGGCGGTTGGAACGGCGTTCGTGCTGTTCTGCTTCGCGTCGTTCATCGCGACGGTGCGCAACGGGGTGGGCCGCACGGCCGTGTACCTCGATGGCGTCCGTCATCCGTGGAACCGCGTGTCATCCGTGCGCGTGAAGAAGGAAAACGGCGCGCCGGTGCTGTTCTACACGAGCAAGAGCCTCGAGCGCACCATACGCGTGCCGGGCGCCGACTACAAGGAGTTCGTTCGCTTTATCAACGAGGTGAGCCAGGCGTACGGTATCACCGTTCGCAAGTAGCGTGCAAGCGGGCGCGTGCGAAGGCGCGCGGGTTCGCTCGACTGCAATCCATATGCTTGAAGGGGAGGCGCACGGCCTCCCTTTAATATGAGTTGAACATTGTCAAGAGGCAAAACCGGCCCGGCCGTCCGCGGAGCTACCGCGTACGGCCGGG
>NZ_JADNJJ010000108.1:0-2609 GCF_015554865.1 Collinsella sp. D33t1_170424_A12
AGCCCGAGCCGCAGCCGCAGCCGCAGCCCAAGCCCGAGCCGCAGCAGCCCGCGCGCCCCGGCGGCCTTCCCACAACCGGCGACATGGCCGCCTTCGCAGGAATCGCGGCGGCCGCCGGTTCCGCCGCGGTCTACGCCGGCCGCAAGCTGAAGCGGCGTCGCTAGCCGCACGCGCGCCCCACGACGCGCGAGCCGCCTCGATCGCGCGGACGCGCGCATGAGAAATAGCCCCGTTCCTCCCTCCTGGAGGAACGGGGCTTTTCGGTCTCTTTCAACATCGAGCGCGCAGGCGCTTCCGATGCCGCCTTACAGCAGGTAGCTCTCGCAGCGCTTGGCGCATTTGAGCGCAAAGGCCTTGCGCGCCACCGCCAGCTTCAAGCCGCCGCCGATCTCGCGGGCGCCGCGATGGCAGGCAGCGACGCAGCGCATGCACGAGATGCAGCGCTCCTCATCGGTGTCCTCGGGATGCTCGGGATCGATCGCACCCACGGGGCACAGCGCCGCGCACGCGCCGCACTGGACGCAGCGATCGGCCTGGCAGACCGGATGGAACGGCACGCCGTCGTACGCACGGTACGGCCACGCTCCCGGAACCTGCGCCAAGCGCGCGTCCTCGACGCACGGCGCGGCCTCGAGCGCGGCGCGCACGCGCTGGGCGAGCTGCTCGACCGCCGCCAGGTCCTGGGCGTCGGGACGCCCCTCTGCCACGTTGGTCATAAGAGAATGATGGGCCACCACGGCGGCACCGCCCACGGGCACGATCCCCTGCGCGTCGAGCGCATCGGCGAGCTCGATAAACGTATCGTCGACCGCGCGGTTGCCGTAGGTGACCAGCATGACCGCGGGCACAGGCTCGCTCGCGCGCCCCATCGAGGCCAAGCGCTCCAGGAAGGGCGCGGGCACGCGACCGCCATAGGATGGAACCGCGCACACCAGCAGCTCGCCGGGGCGGGCGGCATCGAGCTCGCATGAACGCGGCGTCGCGTCGACCAGCTTGAACGGCGCCTCGATAGCCTTGCAGAAAGCCTGCGCCACAGTCTTCGTCGTACCCGCGCCCGTAAAATACAGCGCGCGCACCGAATCGATCTTCATACCATCACGTCGTTTCAATTAAAACGCTAACCCACGCAGGCGCTTTATGCGCGCTTGCGCTCCGGCAGCCACTTGGCCAGGAAGCTGAAGTGGGTCTCGGACAAAACGATAGACAAGAAGATGAGCGCGAAGCCCAAGATAAGCTTGCCGGTAAGCACCTCGCCCGCCACGAGCACCGAGAACAGCACACCGAAGGGGCTTTCGAGCGACAGCAGCAGCGAGCCCGTCGCCGGCGGCACGTGGGACAGCGCCTGGTTCTGCAAAAGCAGGCCCACCGTGGTGCACATGACCGCGAGGAAGGCCAGCTGCCCGATGGTGCCGGGCGTCCACATAGCGGCCGGAACGGCAGGCTCGAAGAACGCGGTGGTGATCAACGAGAACGTTCCCACGAACAGGAACATCCAAAACGTCAGGACGCTCACGTCGCGGGTGCGCCCCACATGGCCCACGACCGCCATATCCAGCGCGAAGAAGCCGGCGCCCACCAGGGTGAGCAGGTCGCCGCGACCGATGGAGAAGTCGTCGAGCGCCACGAAGCCCACACCCACCAGGCACAGCACCGCAGCGGAGATGTGCCACTTGGTGATGCGCTCGCGGAACAGGATGAACGCGATGAACGGCACGAGGATGCAGTACGTGCCGGTGAGGAAGGCGTTCTTACCCGGCGTGGTATCCACCAGGCCGAGCGTCTGCGTTCCGTACGCCGACCAGATGACGCAGCCCATCAGCAAGCCGATTCCCAGGTATTCCAGATTGAAATGCGCGCGAATACGCTTATGGAAGATGGCGAACATGATGGCCGCCGACGGCAGGAAGCGGCAGGCAAGCAGCATGTAGGTGGGAATGGTGTCGAGCACCGTCTTCATGGTGAGGAACGAATAGCCCCAGATGAGGGCCATGGCCACCAGCATGAGCTTCCAGAACAGCGGCGAGCGCGCACCCGCGCCGCGCAGCGCGCCCGGCGCGCGGTCCTCGGGCGGCACCGGCACGCTGTCGCGCGTCTCGTCTACCAGCGACGTCCACTCCGCTTCGACGTCATGGGCATTCGCGGTCTTGCTGCCACGTGCTTCGGTTTCGATCATCTCTTTCAACGAACTCCACGCCTCGCTTTCCCCTTCGTAGCGCACCCCCGACCGGCATGCGCAGGCATACTTCCATGTTCCACCCGGATGGGCCTTCTTCAGCGCGCGCACCTCTTCGACCGTGCGCGGCTCGCGCGCCGACTCGCGCGCATCGGGTCGATCGTCTTCCATAGGCTTCTCCCCTGCGCCTCGCGATCCTGCCGGGCACCGGAGCGCAAGCGCGCGCAGGCGCCCGGCAGATCCGTGCGAACCTTGGTGTTAGCACGAAGAATGTACCACGCTGAGCTGGGGTTTCTCAATCCATCTGAATAAAGCATCCGCCGTTCGGCGCACGCCTCCCTCAAGCGCAGACGCTCGCCGCACGCGGCCCCGCGGGTTAAAAAACCCTCCTGCCCCAACGGGGACAGGAGGGAAAAAGGGGGACTATGCAGTCGAC
>NZ_JADNJJ010000109.1:0-15421 GCF_015554865.1 Collinsella sp. D33t1_170424_A12
GGGCCGAAATCGCCGCCGACCTCGGGGCCCTCGTCCCAATCGAGGCCCAGCCAGCGCATGGCGCGCAGGATGATCTGGGTGTTCTCGTCGGTTGAGCGCGTGGGGTCGGTATCGTCGATTCGCAGGATGAAGGTGCCGCCGTTGGCGCGGGCGAAAGCCCAGTTGTAGATCGCGGTGCGGGCGCCTCCGATGTGCAGCTTGCCGGTGGGCGAGGGCGCGAAGCGAACGCGGACGTTTGAGCTCATGGACTGCTCCTCTTGGTCGATACTCTTATTCATTCAAGGACTATACCGTATAGATCGTCGCTTATTATAAACCGCAGATGCGAGACTTAAACCCGCTGTGTCGAGACGCCGGACGTATTGTCAAACTATGCACATTCCGACATCGGTTCGAAGGGGGCGGCGGAATGGAGGCGTTGGAATCATGCCGGCATCACGCGTCCGCATCGGCGGCATGCTACGCTCGAGAGCCGATGCGATATGCTCGGGGCGCTGGCGCAGCTTCTTTGGATCGGCGCGCGTTAAAGCCGCCGCTCGCGGCATGGGGTCCTTATTGCGAGTTGATTGAGAAGCCGTTGACGAGCCCCTGTAGAGTGAAGGCGGGAGATTGCGAAGCAAGCGGGTGCAGAATGCATATTTGCTCGTTGTTGCTGCATATTATTTGTTTTGTATTTGCCGCATGCCTTCTTGTACAGGGTTGTCGTGGCACTAATTGCAGGTTTTGAGTCTTTTGCCAGCGGAAAACCGTCCTAGATTCGCACATTAATGGTGATTATTGTCAGTTCTGCCATTTGAGGACGGCGCGCTTCAATTGAATGGGGTTCAACAAGACTGACTATGTGGACATCTGAGGATTTAAATAGCTAATGGAAAGTATGCATCGATATTTTTAGACTCATTTTCTGCATTTGGTGCCAGGCGACCATCGAGATGCCTCGCGCGTTTGCGTCATTACCGTGGTGTGGTCCGAAGTGCCCTGGCTACGTGACGCGGATGCCTATACTTATTTCGAAAGATGCCCGGCGGAATGGTAACGGTCGCCGGGCGCAATTTTTGAAAGGGGCTTCTATGCCAGATACTAATCGTTCCACCGAGGAACAGCTGAACGCTTCGCGTTCGTTCGTTTTCACTTCCGAATCGGTGACCGAGGGCCATCCCGATAAGATCGCCGACCAGATCTCGGATGCCATCCTCGACGCGATCCTCTCCAAGGAGGCCGAGCTTGAATCCAAGGGCTACGTTGCCCCCAACGGCGTGCCCGCCAAACTCGAGAACGCTCGCTGCGCATGCGAGACGCTCGTCACCACCGGCAGCATCATCGTTTCGGGTGAGATTCGCACCGAGGCCTATATCGACGTGCAGGCCATCGCGCGCGATGTCGTGCGCCGCATCGGCTACGATCGCGCGAAGTTCGGCTTCGACTGCGAGACCTGCGGCGTCATCAACATGATCCACGAGCAGAGCCCCGACATCGCGCAGGGCGTCGACGAGTCCTACGACGTCCAGGCAGGACGCACCACCGACCCGCTCGACCTCATCGGCGCGGGCGACCAGGGTATGATGTTCGGCTACGCGTCCAACGAGACGCCCACGCTCATGCCCATGCCGCATTACCTGGCGAGCCGCCTCGCCGAGCGCCTGGCCGCCGTCCGCCACGACGGCACGCTGCCGTATCTGCGTCCCGATGGTAAGACTCAGGTGACCGTGCGCTACGAGGACGGCCGACCCGTTGCCGTGGAGACCATCGTGATCTCCACCCAGCATGCTCCCGAGATCGAGTCGATGGACTATATCAAGTCCGACCTCAAGGCCCATGTCATCGCCCCGGTCATGCATGAGGCGGGCGTGGACTGGGATGACGCCGAGCTCTATGTGAACCCCACCGGCCGCTTCGTCGTGGGCGGCCCCATGGGCGATACGGGTCTTACCGGCCGCAAGATCATCGTCGATACCTACGGCGGCTACGGCCGTCACGGCGGCGGCGCGTTCTCGGGCAAGGACTGCACGAAGGTCGACCGCTCCGCTGCGTACGCGGCGCGTTGGGTTGCCAAAAACGTGGTCGCCGCCGGCCTCGCCGACCGCTGCGAAGTCGAGCTCGCCTATGCGATCGGCGTCGCGCACCCGCTGTCCATCATGGTCGATACCTTCGGTACCGCCAAGGTTGACGAGCAGGTTATCGAGAACGCCGTGAAGACCGTGTTCGATCTGCGACCCGGCGCGATCATCCGCGACCTCGACCTGCGTCGTCCCATCTACGAGAAGACGGCCGCCTACGGACACTTCGGGCGTGAGGACGCCGATTTCACGTGGGAGCGCTGCGACCGCGTGGACGAGCTGCGCTCCGCTTGCGGCCTGGCGTAGCGCCGCGGTCTCGATTCCGGCAAACGTGCCTCAAGGGCGCTGCCTTCGCTTCAATGCGGAGCAGCGCCCTTTCTTGTTGATGAGGCGTGGTTGCCTGCCAGCGTTTGGAGCCCGCATCGGCTGGCCGGGACCATCACGAGCCCGTAGCTCATCTATGGTCGCAGTATGTTCGGAGCGTATGGGTATGGAACGCTGAACCTATAGTGCGTGTAGTGTTTTCTCGTGGAAACTCGGTGCGGTGGGCATCGCGGGCGGTTGATTTCGGCTTCTGGCGTACGCTTGTTTGGAGTCGCGGTAGGGAGGGGAGCGAAGTGGCCGAGCAGATGACCTTGTTGGAAGATGTTTCGTCGTGTTGCGATGATTCCCGTATGCAGCTTTCCGATATGGGTGCGAGCAACTCGTGCTTCGCTGCGGTTGTGGTGGACATTCCTTCGCGCGCGCTTTCCGAGCCGTTTGCTTACGGGGTGCCCGAGCATCTCGCCTGCGATATCGAGCTCGGCTGTACCGTTCTCATCCCTTTTGGGCGCCGCGTCGCGCTCGGCTATGTGATCGATATCGCGCCTGAACTCGACGAGCTCTCGTTTGCCGAGGGCGTGAGCCCCGCGCGCGTGAAGCCCTTGCGCGCGATCGTCGCCGGTTCGTCCTGTGCATCGTATTTCGCCGAAGCCGCGCTGTGGATGAGCGGGGAGTATGTGGCATCGCTCGCCGAGTGCTTGAGGCTTTTCCTGCCGCCGGGCGGCACGCCGCGCCTGAAGCGCCGAGCCGACGGCACCTACGAGGTCGAGCCGCCGGCGGTCGCCGAGGCGCGCGAGCGCGTGGTGTCCCTCACCATCGATGGCAACACCTACGTGCCCCCTGCCAACGCTACGCGCCAACGACAGCTGCTCGCCGCCTTGTCGTGCGGCCCCGTGACCACGCGCGAGCTCAACCTCCTCTACACCGATCTTTCCGCCGCTATCCGCACGCTTGAGAAGAAGGGTGTGGTGCAGGTCGAGGAGCGCCGCGCCTGGCGCCGCGCCGATAGCGGGACCTCGCTGTCTTCTGCCTGCGCCGTGCAGCCCCGGCAGCTCACCGCGGGGCAGGTGGAGGCGCTCGACGCCATCGAGCACGCGCGGTGCGAACGTGCGGGATCGGTGGTGCTCGTCGACGGCGTTACGGGGTCGGGTAAGACCGAGGTCTACCTGTCCGCCATCGAGCGCGTGCTGGCTGACGGGGGAGAGGCGTGCGTGCTGGTGCCCGAGATCTCGCTGACCGCCCAAACGGTGGGCAGGTTCCGCTCGCGCTTCGGCGAGTCGGTGGCGGTGTTTCACTCCCGGCTGTCTGCGGGCGAGCGCCTCGACCAGTGGGATATGGTTCGAACCGGAGCGGCGCGCGTCGTGGTGGGTGCTCGCTCCGCGCTCTTCTGCCCGTTTCGCAACCTCAAGCTCATAGTGATCGACGAGGAGCACGAACAGTCGTACAAGCAGGGTTCCGCCCCGCGTTACCATGCGCGCGAGGTGGCCGCGCATATCGCGCGGCGCCTGCGGATTCCCTTGGTGCTGGGGTCGGCCACCCCTTCCGCCGAGGCGCTCGGGCGCTGTGCCGAGGGCTCGTACCTGGGGCAGCGTTGGCAGCGCGTGGAGATGCCAGAGCGGCCCGGAGGCGCGGTGCTGCCCCGCGTCGTCGTGGCCGATCTTCGCCGCGAGTTCGCAGCGGGCAGCCGCTCCATGTTCTCCCAGGTGCTCTACGACGAGCTCATGGGTGTAGCCGAACGTGGCGAGAAGGCTGTGCTGCTCCATAACAGGCGCGGTTTCGCCCCGTTTCTCATGTGTCGCGAATGCGGGTGCGTGCCCACGTGCAAGCATTGCTCCACCGCCCTCACCTACCACGAACGCACGCACACGCTCGAATGCCATACGTGCGGTGCGACCTACCACGTACGGCCCTATCCCGCCGTGGGCTCCGCCTGCCCCAAGTGCGGCAGCAGGTATCTCGCCAAGATGGGCCTGGGCACGCAGCAGGTCGAGGACGCGTTGCGCGCCATCATGCCGCCGCATGTGCAGGTCATCCGCATGGATGCCGACTCAACCAAGGCCAAGGATGCGCACAAGCAGCTGCTCGAGCAGTTCGACGCCGCCGAGTGCGCGGTGCTGCTGGGCACGCAGATGATCGCGAAGGGCCTCGACTTCCCCGAGGTAACGCTCGTGGGCGTGGTCAACGCCGACTACGCGCTCAAGATGCCCGATTTCCGTGCGCAGGAGCGCGCCTACGACCTGCTCGAGCAGGTGGCTGGACGAGCGGGGCGCGGCGAGCGCCCGGGTACGGTGGTCATCCAGACCTATCTGCCCGACAACCCGGTCATACGCGCCGTCGCCGGCCACGACCGCTCGTTGTTCACCGCCTACGACCTTGCTCAGCGCGAGGAGGCGAGTTATCCGCCGTATGTGCGTCTGGCGAACGTCGTGGTATGGGGCAGGGACGAGCGGGCTACGCGGGTATACGCCGAGCGCTTCGCCGCGCTGGTGCGCGAGGCGGTGGCCGACGTGTCGCTCGCCTTCGTCGACCCTGTTCAGGAGGGCGAGCTCTCCCTGGCCGACCCCACGCGTTCACCGGTGGTGCTGGGTCCCACGAGCTGCGTGGTCGAGCGTGCTAAAGATCGCTTCCGGTTCCACTTTATGGTGAAGTGCCCGCTGGGGTACCATGTCTCTAGGGTTTTAGGGGAGTGCCTGCGCGAGCTGGGCTCCCAGTCCGATATATCCGTGAGCGTCGACGTAGACGCGTATGATCTTATGTAGGAGGACCAACTATGGAGTGCAACGGCATCGTGCTGTCTCCCGATCCGCGCCTGCGCCAGGAGTGCGCGCAGATCGAGGAGATCACGCCTGAGATCGAGCAGCTCGTCGAGCGCATGAAGCGCGATATGTTCGAGAACGGGGGTTGCGGCCTGGCTGCGCCGCAGGTGGGCGAGCTCATCCAGCTGGCCATCGTGGATACCGAGTACACGTCTGCCAAGGACTATGATCCCTACGTCCTTATCAACCCCGTGATCGTCGAGCAGTCCGATACGCTCGCGCCCTATACGGAAGGGTGTCTTTCCATCCCCGGCATCAACTGCGAGATCAACCGTCCGGACCATGTGGTCGTGGAGGCATACGATCTGGATGGCAACCTCATGCGCTACGAGGCGGCAGGCGACCTGTTCTGCGTATGCCTGCAGCATGAGATCGACCATCTGCATGGCAAGACTATGTTCGAGCGCCTGCTTCCCGGCGAGCGCATGCGCGCCATGCGCGCCTATCAGGACGCCCTTGCGCGCGGGGCCAAGCCCGGCGAAACCGAGTAGCCTTCGTTTCGCGGCGAGCGCGTCCGCGTGCAATTGATGGCTCGGGGGCCTCGTTCGGCCTTCGAGCCTTTGTTTTATCTTCGAGTGGAAGGAAGTGCGATCATGCGCGTTGTGTTTATGGGAACCCCCTCGTTTGCCGTGCCGTCGCTTCGGGCGCTTGCCGCCGCCTACGACGTCGCCCTCGTCATCACCCGCCCCGACGCCGTGCGCTCACGCGGCAAGGTGCTCGAGCCCTCGCCTGTGAAAGCGGCTGCGCTCGAGCTCGGGCTTCCCGTGCTCGAGGCATCCAGGATGACCGACGAGGTGCTCGAGGCGCTGCGCGACGCTCGGGCCGATATCTTCTGCGTTGCCGCCTACGGTTGCATCCTGCCCGACGAGGTGCTCACGATGGCGCCCGGCGGCTGCGTGAACGTGCACGCATCGTTGCTGCCGCGTTGGCGCGGCGCGGCCCCCATCCAGCGCTGCATCCTCGAGGGCGATGAGGAGACCGGCGTATCCATCATGCGTATCGGCCACGGCGTCGACACCGGCGATTACTGCGCGCAGGCCTCGTGCGCCGTTGCGGGCAAGACCGCCGATGAGCTCACGGCCGAGCTCGCGCGGCTCGGCGGCGAGCTGTTGGTGGAGGCGCTGCCGTCGGTGGTCGATGGAAGCGTCGCATGGACGGTTCAGGACGAGAATCTCGTCACGCATGCCGCCAAG
Organism: Collinsella sp. D33t1_170424_A12; assembly: GCF_015554865.1. Classification (NCBI taxonomy): domain Bacteria; kingdom Bacillati; phylum Actinomycetota; class Coriobacteriia; order Coriobacteriales; family Coriobacteriaceae; genus Collinsella; species Collinsella sp. D33t1_170424_A12. Next base: position 6,388 of record NZ_JADNJJ010000109.1, read on the forward strand.
ATTTCCAAGTCCGAGATGAAGCTCGATCCAGCATCGAGCGTCGAGGCCAACGTCCGCCGCGTCTTCGCCTCTTCCGATGCGGCTCCCGCCCGCTGCGTCGTTGCGGGCAAGGCGCTGCGCGTGCTGGGCGTTGCGGAGAGCGATGTCTCCCAGGTGGCCCCCGGCAGCTTCACGGTTGCGGGCAAGCGCGTGTTCCTGGGTTGCGTCGATGGTGCCTTTGAGCTGCTGGAGGTCAAGCCCGACGGCAAGCGCGCCATGCCCGCCTCCGCGTGGGCTGCCGGCCTTCGCGAGCCGCAGGGTAGCTGGGAGCTTCTGGCGTAATGGGCGCGCACGTGGATTCGTATCGTCGCGCGTCTTCGCGCGAGCATGCCGCGGCGCCCGCTCGCCGCGCGGCCCTGGAGGTTTTGGTTGAGACGGAGCGGCGCGGGGCCTATGCGCGCGAGGTCCTAAAATCGTCCACTGTCTACCTGCAGCTCGACTCCCGTGACCAAGCGCTTGCCCAGCGCCTCGCGCTGGGCGTTACCGCCGCGGTCGGGTGCCTGGACGATCTGCTCAACCAGTTCCTATCCAAGCCGGGCAAGGTGTCGCCCCGTGTTCGCATGGCGTTGCGTATCGCTGTTTTCGAGCTGTTGTATCTGGCAACACCGTCCGAGGTGGCGGTGAGCCAGGGTGTCGAGCTCGTGCGCTCGCAGGCTTCGGCGGCGGCCCCGCTCGCCAACGCCGTGCTGCGCCGCGCGGCCGAAGCCGCTGCGGGATTCCTGGAGGCCGATGATGCCGCCCCCGAGCACCGAGCGGTCGTGTGCGCCGCCCGTCGTTCGGGCCTTCCGGTGTGGCTTGTTCGCGAGCTTATGGCATCGCTCGATGGCGATTGCTTCGAGGCGCTCGTCGGTTCCCAGCTCGAGCCTGCACCCGTGGCGTTTCATCTGCATCCCGCATGCGATGCGGATTCCCTGGTCGCCGATTCCCCTTCGCCCTTTCCCGGCTGCGTCGTCCCCGTGCACCCCGGCGCGCTGCTGCGTTCGGGCTTGCTCGATACCGCGCATGCGGTTGCCTCCGACGAGCACGCGCAGCTCGTGGCCACTATGGCCACGCAGGAGGGTTCATGCCTGGAGATCGGAGCCGGCCGTGGAACGAAGTCGTTCGTCATATCCGCGCAGGCTCGCCGTGCGGGAATCGAGGGGCGCCGTCATGTGGCCGTCGACCTTTTCGAGCAGAAGTGCGCGCAGAACCTCGAGCGCCTGCACGCGGCGGGCTTCGACGACGTTCAGGCGTTCGCGGGCGATGCGACCGATCTGGGGTGCGTGCTGGAGCCGCTCGATCAGGGCGGAGCTCCTGCGCTGTTCGACGTCGTTTTGCTCGACGCGCCGTGTTCGGGTACCGGCACCATGCGCCGGCATCCCGAGATCCCCTGGCGCCTGAGCCGTTGCGACTGCCAGCGCGATCTTCCGGCACTTCAGCTATCGCTCCTCGTCGCCGCGTCTGCGCGCGTCGCGCCGGGCGGTTCGCTGCTCTATGCGACGTGCTCCGTGCTTACCGCCGAGAACGAGGGCGTGGTCGACGCATTTCTCTCGTCCGAGGCGGGCGGCGGCTTCCAGCTCGTCCCCGTTACCGAGGCGCCGCTGTTCCAGCGCGAGGGCTACCGGGGCGCACGCGAGCTTGCAGCCGGCGCGATGACGGCGCGCGGCATGTTGCGGACTTCGCCCGCGACTTCTGCCGCCGACGGTCATTTCTGCGCCCGTCTCGTGCGTCTTTCGTAAGCGTCTGATTCAACGAGTCCCCATCGATACCACGACGCCCTCCCGTTCGCGCTTGCGAGCGGGAGGGCGTTTTCGTGCGCGGTCTTGTTCTCGTGCGGCTGCTAGGCGTTCTGGTGGGGGCAGTTGGCGCACGAGCATCCGGCGTCGGATGCGGGAGCCGAGGTCGCGGCGGTACTGGAGCCGCCGCTGCGCATGTCGGTGTTGTAGAAGCCGCTGCCCTCGAACTTGATACCGCTGGCGCTGAATACCTTGTCGGCGGGGTTGCCGCAGCGGGGGCAGGTGATCGCAGGATGTTCGGTCATGCCGTGCTCTACCTCGAATACGGTGCCGCACGACGTGCAGCGATAATCATAGCGTGCCATGGTCGATGCCTTTCTATAAGCAAGATTTCGCCCGCCATGGGATGGATCCCCGGCGGGCGATGCGTTGTACGTGTAGTACTTTACCCGAAGTTACGCGTTCTAGTGCTCCGATGTGCTGGAAGCATCGTGAAAGCGTCCCGCTTCATGCAAGAGGTTGGCCACTGATCGCTCGGCGGCTGCCAGTTTTTCCTCGTCCGCCTGCCAGTTCCAGTTTCCCTCGGCGATACCCGGCTTGTTCATGCGGGCATCGTCTCCCAGGAGCATGGCGTCTTGCAGCTGCATCATGACCACGCGGGCGTTGCTGCCCAGGGAGCGTGCGAGTATCTCTCCCGAGAGGTAGCGGGCGCTGGCGTCGTCGTTGTCGGAGCAGAAGGCGCGGCCCACGAAGCCCGCGAGTGTCGAGGTGTCGTGCGTCGAAGTGTACAGCACCTTGTCGTTGTGGGGGCATATCTGGTGACGGATGTCGTAGTCTGCGAACTCCAGCACGTCCATGCCCGGGAAGCCGCAGCTCGCCACCAGTGCGCGAACGGCGGGCGTGAGCAAGCCCAGGTCCTCGGCGATGAACGGCAGGGGGCCGAACTCGCGATAGGCGTGCTCGAAGAACTCGATGCCGGGGCCGGGCAGCCAGCGTCCCTCGGCGCCGGAGCAGCCCGCGGGGATACCGAAGTAGTTCTGGAAGCCCAGGAAGTGGTCGAGGCGCACGTAGTCGTAGAGCTTGAACGAACGGCGGAGACGCGCCATCCACCATACGTAGCCGTCTTGCTTCATGCTCTCCCAGCGATAGGTCGGATTGCCCCACACCTGGCCCGTTGCCGAGAACCTGTCCGGTGGAACGCCGGCGATCTCGTAGGGCTTGCCATCCTTGCCAAGTGAGAACATGCCCGGTTCCGACCAGGCATCGGCCGAATCATCCGACACATACATGGGGATATCGCCGATGATGAGGATGCCGCGCTCGTGAGCGTAATCGAGCATCTCTCGCCATTCCTGGTCGAAGCGGAACTGCGCGTACGCGTGGAACTCCGCCGTTTCGGCAAAGCGCTCGTCGGACAGCATGCCGATCGAGTAGCGCTGCTGCTCGGCGGGCCAGCAGTGGCGCGATGCACCCTGATGCGACTCCTTGAGCGTCATATAGGCGCAGTAGGAGTCGAGCCACTGCTCGTTCTCGCGGGCGAAACGGAGGTATTCAGGGCTGGTGAGGCCGCCTGCGTTCTTGAACGCGGCGAACGACTGGCGCAGTTCGCTATCGCTTTCGACTAACAGGTTGGTGTTGCCCGCGAACGCGGAGGGGCCCGCATAGGGGGAGCCGTACGAATCGGTGGGGTTGACGGGCAGCACCTGCCAGTATCGCATGCCCATGGCGGCGAGGTGGTCGATGAAGCGCTTGGCCGGTTCGCCGAGCGTGCCGGCTTCGCCGCGCTTGTTGGGAATCGAGGTGATGTGGGCGATCACACCGGCGCCGGGTTCGAGGGGCTTTTGCAGACGTGAACGCTTGTGGCCGTAGATGACCGAGGATCCCATGGGCCACAGCTTCAGCTCGGCGCAGCCGTCGGCTTCGCGAACGAGGTCGTCGCCGTTCAACAGGTCCACGGCTGTATCGTTTTCGATGGGGACGCGTACGACGCGCGTGTTGGACAGACTTCGGTTGATGAGGACGCTCGCGATCTGGCCGTCGGCGCTGCGGCGCTTGATGCATAAGACGTCATCGTTTAAGGCGCTTGCCTGCAGCGTGCCGTCGATGAGGAACGGCAGCGCGCGGCGTAGGCCCGATGCGTTGCGGATCATGGTGAGCATGTCGCGGTCATGGATGTCGGCGTCTTCGGGAAGCGTGCGGCGGTTGCCGGGGTCGGACAGGCCCTCCAGGCAGAACTCGTCGCCGTAATAGATTGAGGGAACGCCGGGCAGCGTCATCTGCAGCAACGTCGCCAGCCAGAAACGGCCTTTCGCGCGGCCGATGGAGTTCTCGTCCAGGCGGAAGCGGCCGCGTTCGAATTCGGGGAGCCGCGATTCATCCGGACCATCGCCCAGGACCGAGGCGATGCGCGGCTTATCATGGCTGCCGAGCAGGTTGAGCGCGCAGCGCAGGGCTTCGGGCGGATAGTTCTCGCGCAGGGTCTCGATATGCTCGGCAGCCTGGTAGGCCGTCTCGCCGCCCAGAAGGAAGCCGAGCACCATGTCGCGGAAGGGGTAGTTCATGGCCGAATCGAGCTCGTCGCCCTGCAGATAGGCGCGCAGCTTACTGTAGCTGATCTTATTCGAGGCGTCCTCCCAGACTTCGCCCAAGAGCAGGCCGTCGGGGCATTCTTCGAGCAGCGCCGTCTTGATGTTGCGGATGAGATCGTCGGTCAGCTCGTCTGCAACATCAAGACGCCAGCCCCGAGCGCCGGCGCGCAGCCATGTGCGAATCACGCCGTTTTCACCCAGGATGAGGTCTTGTACCAGCGGGCTTTCTTCGTTGAGTGACGGCATGTTGCCGATGCCCCACCAGGCGTCGTACGATCCGTCCTCGTGGAAATGGAAGGCGTCGTGCCAGGGCGAGTCCTCGTTCTCCCAGGCGCCCTCGGTTGGATAGTTGCCAAATCGGTTGAAGTACAGCGAATCGTCGCCGGTGTGGTTGAACACGCCGTCGAGGATGATGCTGATCCCGTGCTCGCGCGCATCGGCTGCTAGACGCTCGAAATCCTCTTTCGTGCCCAACATGGGGTCGATGGTGAGGTAGTCGCCCGTGTCGTAGCGATGGTTGCTGGCGGCCTTGAAGATTGGGTTGAGGTAGATCGCCGTAATGCCCATCTCCTGGAGGCGCGGCAGGTCCTCGCGGATGCCCTCGAGGGAGCCGCCGTAGAAGTCCCAGGTGCGGATCGAGCCGTCGGAGGCTCGGTCGTAGGCGGGCGGGGTGTTCCAGTCCCACACGATGCGCTTGCCCGGCCCCTTGCGAGGCACGTCGACCTCGGCGGTAGCGCGCTCGCGCCAGGCGGCGTCGCGGCGGTAGCGATCGGGAAAGATTTGATATACCATGCCGCGCTCGTACCAGGTGGGGCGGATTGCACGGTGCTTGTAGACGGTAATCTGGAACGAGGGCGCATCCGCATAGCCATATACCGTGCCCTCGCCGCCTGTAGCGCTCTCGGGTGCGCCCAGGTAGAGCCGGGTGCCGTCGGGCGCATCGATGATGAAGCGATACCATACCAGGACGGGATCGGGGCAGGGTAGGGACACCGTATAGCGGCCGCCGCCTCTGTGCTCGAGGGGGAGCAGGGTCTCGCCCTCGCCGTCGATCCAGGTTCGCAGGGTGATGGACGTTCGCGAGGCATCGCAGTCGATTGCCTGGACGGCGAGCTCCACCGTGGTTCCGGCCACGACCGCGCCGTAGGGTGTGCGGCAGGTCGCAAGGCGGCTGTTGTGAATGAAGTTCATGATTGTTGATCCTCCTACATTCGCGCGGTCGGGCGCTGCGCGAAAGGGGGCGCTTGCAGGTAACTATCCAATTATAGACAATTCGGCGGTTTACCTAGGTACAGCGCAAGGGTATGCCCCCGAACTCAGGCGTGCTGGATCCGGGGGCATCGATGCTCGATGGTTAAGGGTGCGGCCTAACGACGCTTCGCGGTCTTGCGCGCGGCTGGAACCTTCTTCGCCGCGGGCTTTGCAGCCGCCACCTTGGGATCGACGGCCTCCACGGTCGTTGTCCCTGCCGGGGCGGCGGACGTGGTGTCTGGCGCCGCGGTCTTCGCGCGGACGGTCGTCTTGCGTGCGGTGGTCTTAGGGACGGCTGGTTTCACCTCGGGCTCGGCAGCGGGTTCGGCTGCGGCGGCTACTTTCTTGGTGGTTACTGCCTTGCGAGTGGTGGTGCGCTTCGCTGCGGGTTTGGCGGCGGTCTTGGTTTCGTTTGCCGCTGCGGTATCAGCCGCTTCTGCGGCGGCGGCAGCCTTCGTGGCGCGCTTCGTGGTAGCGGAGCGCTTGGTTGCGGCCGCCTTGCGTGCAGCGGTCTTCTTGGTAGCCGGCTTCTTCCTGGGTTTATCGGCCTGCACGGCTTCATGTGCGGGCTCTACTGCGGGCTCGGGCTCGACAACGGGCTGTTCCTCCCAATGCGGGACGTCGGGATGCAGCCAGTAGTACAGGTCCATGTACTTGCCGGCCGAGCGCTTCCAACTGAAGTCCTGCTCCATAGCCTGTGTGACCAGCCGGTCCCATGCGTCGCGGTTGTCCCAGAACAGGCGGGCGCCGCGGAATACGGCATCGCCCATCTCATCGCCGTTGAAGTTGGCAAACGAGAAGCCCGTTCCCTCGCCCGTGACGAAGTTATAGGGTATGACGGTGTCTTTCAGGCCGCCCGTCTCACGGACGACGGGCAGGGTGCCGTAGCGCATGGCGATCATCTGCGACAGGCCGCAAGGCTCGAACAGCGATGGCATGAGGAAGAGGTCGGAGCCGGCGTACATGCGCTGAGACAGCGCTGGGTCGAACTGGATGCAGGCCGCCATCTGGCCGGGATACTTGGATGCAAAGTAGCGAAGCGCGTTTTCGTATTCCTGGTCGCCGGTTCCCAGAACCGCCACCTGTACTCCATTGGACAGGATGCGGTCGAGTGAGTACGTGACAAGATCCATGCCCTTCTGGCGCGTGAGCCGCGTGACCATGGTCATGAGCGGTTGGTCGGTTCGAACGGTAAGACCGAGCTCTTCCTGCAGTGCGCGCTTGCATACGGCTTTGCCGGTTCGGTCGGATACGGAGTAGTTCTGCGCGATGGCGGGGTCCGTTTCGGGGTTGAAATGGTCTACGTCGATACCGTTGACGATACCCTGCAGGCTTTCGCGCCTACGATGCAGCACGCCATCGAGGTTCTCGCCGTAGGCGGGCGTTTGGATTTCGCCGGCATACGTGGGGGAGACCGTGGTGATGGCATCGGTGTAGTTGAGCGCGCCCTGCATGTAGTTGACGGCATCGGGGCCGCAGGTCAGTTGGAATGCGGCGGCAGGGATATGTGCCATGCCGCAGATGTCTTCGAGCACCTTGGCGCTAAACTGGCCCTGGAACGCGATATTGTGGATGGAGAACACGGTCTTGATGTTCTCGTATAGCGGCAAGCCCTGATAGAACTCGCGGAGGAACACCGGAGCCAATGCGGTGTGCCAGTCGTTGCAGTGCAGGATGTCGGGTGCGAACCCGTCAGGCAGGTGCTGGATGCTTTCGCAGATGGCCTTGGAGAAAAACGCGAAGCGCTCGCCATCGTCGAAAAAGCCGTACGGGTAGTCGCGGCCGAAATAGCGCTGGTTATCGATGAACATATACGTGACGCCGTTGTGCACGAGACGCAGCAATCCGCAGTACTCGTTCCTCCAGCCAAGGCTCACGTAGAAGCTCGTGATGAATTCCATCTGGTCTTTGAACTTCTGCGGAATGGTGTTGTAAAGCGGCACCATGACGATCGTCTCGGCCCCAGCCTGGTTGAGGGCGGCGGGCAGAGAGCCTGCAACATCGCCCAAGCCGCCTGTCTTCACGAACGGCGCTGCTTCGGCGGAAGCGAACAGTATATGCATTTTCTTGGAAATGGTCATGCAAGCTCCAATGGTTGGGAGTTAGGAAATCGCCGCCCGAGTGGTCGAGCGGCGATCTTCGGTGAATTCAGCGCGTTCTTGCCTGTCCCTGCCCGTGCTAGCTCAGCGGGACCTTGGGAACGACGAGCGTGTCGTCGGGCGTGCCGCGCAGTTCGGTGTTGGCGGGAATGACGTTGTTCTTATCGATGATAGCGTTATCGACGCGTGCGCCGCGCTTGATCACGCAGGACTGCATGATGATGGCATTGCTGACGCTCGCACCGCTTTCGACGACGACGTCGCGCGACAAGATGGAGTTGCGCACGGTGCCCTGGATGTGGCAGCCGGCCGAGATGAAGGAGTTGCATGCGTTCGAGCCGGTTGCGTATTTTGCCGGAGCGACGTCGTGCGCCTTCGTCATGACGGGACGGTCGTGCGTGAAGAGCTGGTGCATGATGTCGGGGTTGAGCATCTCCATGGAGCGCTTGTAATACGTCTCTTCGTTGAACATCCCGACGGCGAGACCCTTGAATTCGTAGCTGCACACATCGATGCGACCGAAGTCGTCCTGGATGGCCTCGAACAGATCGAGATAATCGGCGCTGGCATAGCTCTCGCAGATATCCAGCACGACATCGCGGCTGATGACGAAGCAGTCGAGGAACTCGTTATCGCCGTAGGAGCAGCCGTGGTCGACGGCCTGGACTCGTCCGCAATCGCCGATGTTGAGGCGGGTGGCGTCGTCCACATCGCGGTCGGCGTGCGTGTAGATCATGGTGATTCCGGCGCCGCTGCGCTCATGCGCGTCGATGACATCGGAGAGGTTCATATTGAAGACGATGTTGGTTGCGCTCATGACGACATAGGGTTCGCTCGCACGCTGGAACATCATCTTGTTGGCGATGATGTCGCGGAGCAGGAAGCGCAGGCCATGCTTTGCAGTGCCGTAGGCGCTTCCCTGGAGCAGGAATAAACCGCCCTTCTTGCGGTCAAGCTCCCATTCACGGCCGCTTCCGAGGTGGTCGACGAGCGAGCGGTAGTTGCCGGGAAGCACGACGCCTACGGTGCGGATACCTGCGTTCATCATGTTGGACAGCGGGAAGTCGATCAAGCGGTAGCGCCCCATGAAAGGACAGCTGGCCAGGGGACGGCTTTCAAGGAGCGTGCTTTTATCCTTGCTGGTGTAATTAGCGGTGATATATCCGATTGCCTTACGATTGACCATCGGTTCATTCCCCCTTTCCGATGACGACGTCGTTTCCAACGACGGCCGTATCCTTCGTAGAGTCAACGCTGCCGAGCTTGACGCCTTCTTCCACGATGGCGTTCTCGCCCAGGATCGCGCGCACGACATGTGCGCCGTCCTTTACGATGGCACCGG
>NZ_JADNJJ010000110.1:0-3691 GCF_015554865.1 Collinsella sp. D33t1_170424_A12
ATGATGAGGGCGGGTGAGACGGCGACCGTCGCGCGCGTGAAGGGCGCGTCCGACGTGAAGCGGCATCTCGAGACCCTTGGATTCGTCGAGGGCTCGCAGGTGCACGTGGTGACGGCTGGCGGCGGAAACATCATCGTCATGGTGAAGGGCGCGCGCTTCGGTCTCGATGCCAAGGTCGCCCGCAACGTCATGGTCGCTTAGGCTTGCACGTCTGGGAACAGGAGGAAGGTATGAAAACGCTGGGAGAGGTGCCGGTGGGGGAGTCCGCCGTCATCGTGAAGCTGCATGGCGAGGGGCCGCTGCGCCGGCACCTCATGGATCTGGGGTTGATCAAGGGCACGCCGTTCAAGGTCGTGAAAGTCGCTCCCCTGGGCGATCCGGTCGAGATCTCGGTGCGCGGATACGAGCTGTCCATCCGCAAGGAAGAGGCGGCCATCGTCGAGGTGCGGTAGCGCATTTTTTTTGAGCATTAAGTTACCCATATCTAACAAATGCTACGTCGCGGATGCCGTATATCGCACGGCCCCGGACAGGATGCAAGGGAAGGAACTATGGCAGAAACGAGCATGCATATCGCGCTGGCGGGCAACCCCAACTGCGGTAAGACCACGCTGTTCAACCTGATTACGGGTCAGAACGGCTACGTGGGCAACTGGCCGGGCGTCACGGTGGAGAAGAAGGAGGCGCGCCTCTCCTCCGATAAGGGCGTCGTCGTCACCGACCTGCCCGGCATCTACTCCCTCTCGCCCTACAGCCCCGAGGAGCGCGTGAGCCGCGACTACCTCATGGGCGGCGAGCCCGATGCCGTCATCCAGGTTCTCGATGCCACCAACCTCGAGCGCAACCTGTACCTGGCGCTCCAGGTTATCGAGACGGGGCTTCCCGTGGTGGTCGCGCTGAACATGGCCGATCTGGTGGAGAAGAACGGCGACAGGATCGACGTGCCCGCGCTCGAGCGCGCGCTGGGCTGCCCCGTGGTCTTGATCTCAGCGCTGAAGAACACGGGCGTCGACGACCTGCTGGAAACGGCGAAGCGCTCCGCGGCTCGCAAGGCCGCTCCGAAGCGCCATGCATTCGATGCCGCGGTCGACGGCGTGCTCGAGCGCATCGAACACCAGCTGCCCGCCCGCGTGCCCGCTGCCAAGCGCCGGTACTACGCGGTGAAGCTGTTCGAGCGCGATGCCGAGGCAGCCGCCTCGCTCGCCCTCGACGCCGCGGCCGCCGAGCGCATCGAGCAGCTGGTGGCGGCATGCGAGGCGGATTGCGACGACGACGCGGAGTCGATCATCACCGGCGAGCGCTATGCCGTGATCGCCCATATCGTGGACGAGTGCCTGCATCGGGCACCGGCGCGCATGAGCACATCGGAGAAGATCGACCGTATCGTCACCAATCGCTGGCTGGGCCTGCCGATCTTCGCCCTGATCATGTTCGGCGTGTACTACCTGTCCATCTCGACCTTCGGCACGGCCATGACCGATTGGGTCAACGACAACCTCTTCGGCGAGGGCTGGGAGCTCTTCGGAGCCGCCATGCCCAGCGTGCCCGCGCTCTTCGAGGGCTGGCTCTCCGCTGCCGGCGCGTCCGACATGGTGATCTCCTTGGTGTGCGACGGCATCGTCGCCGGCGTGGGCGCGGTGCTCGGCTTCATTCCGCAGATGTTCGTGCTGTTCGTGCTGCTGTCCTTCCTTGAGGACTGCGGCTACATGGCGCGCGTCGCGTTCGTCATGGACCGCGTGTTCCGCCGCTTCGGCCTGTCCGGCAAGTCGTTCATCCCCATGCTCGTCTCCACGGGCTGCGGCGTGCCCGGCGTGCTGGCCACCAAGACGATCGAGAACGAGAAAGACCGCCGCATGACGGTCGTGACCACCACGTTCATCCCGTGCGGCGCCAAGCTGCCCGTCATCGCGCTGGTCATGGGCGCGCTCATCGGCGACGCCGAATCCACCTGGATCGCGCCCCTCTTCTACTTCCTGGGCGTCGTCGCGGTCATCGTCTCGGGCATCATGCTCAAGAAGACGAAGCTGTTCGCCGGCCGCCCCACCCCCTTCGTGATGGAGCTGCCCGCTTACCACATGCCGAGTGCGCGCAGCTGGGCCCTGCACGTGTGGGAGCGCGTGAGCGCCTATATCAAGAAGGCCTTCACGATCATCTTCGCATCCACCATCGTGGTGTGGTTCCTGTCGAACTTCGGCGTCTACGAGGGCGCGTTCGGATTCCTGCCCGCGATGGAGGGCATCCCCGAGGAGTTCACGAACTACTCGGTCCTCGCTGCGGTCGCCGGTGCCGTGAGCTGGATCTTCGCCCCGCTGGGCTTCGACTCCTGGCAGGCCACGGCCATGTCCGTCACCGGCCTGGTGGCCAAGGAGAACGTGATGGCCACGGCGGCCTCGCTGCTGCATCTGGCCGAGGCGACCGAGGCCGACCCCTCCCTGTGGAGCGCCTTCGCCGCGCTGTTCCCCAGCGTGGGCGCCATCGCCGCGTTCGGTGCGTTCAACCTGCTGTGCGCCCCCTGCTTCGCGGCCATGGGAACCATCCGCGCCCAGATGGGTTCGGCAAAGTGGACGGCTATCGCGCTGGGCTACGAGTGCGGCTTCGCATGGGTGGTGGGACTGCTCATCAACCAGTTCTACCTGGCTGCCCAGGGCGTCTTCGGCCTGTGGACCGTCGTCGCGGTCGTGTTGGCGGCAGGCATGCTGTTCCAGCTCTTCCGCCCCATGCCGAAGGGGGCGTGGGACGACGAGGCGGGCTCGGTCCCGGCCGCGCGCCCGCAGGAGGCACGCTAGACCGTGAACATCGTATACGGGGCCCGTTGCCACGGCGGCGGCCCCCGTCCCGTATTGCTATGCTGGATGTAAGGAGGAATGCGTATGGGACCGATCGATATCGTTATCCTGCTGGCCGTGGCCGCGGCGTTTGCCGCCGTGGTCATGCGCGTGCGCAAGAAGGGTACCTGCGGCGATTGCGGAAGCTCCGGCTCGTGTGCGGGTTCGTGCGCGGGATGCGCGACGCCCTCGCGCGCGGGCTGCCCCGCATGCGAGGGGGTCGACCGCGTGGCCGAGCGCCTCGGCCGCGACCTCTAGCGGGTTGCCGCATCATATCCACGTCTTCGCCGGGGGCGCGTGTCGGGACCGAACCGGCGCGCGCCCCCGGCGGCGTGCATGAAACCAGGACGAAACAAACGTATGAAACAATGGCTCGATGGCCGAAGGCCATGGTTGTTTCTTTGCGCGGGAGGGTGCCCTCATGGATCAGCAGCAGTACATCGATTTCGTGCTCCGCACGGTCGAGGAGCGCGACATACGCTTCATTCGCCTGTGGTTTGCGGACGTGCTGGGCCGGCTCAAGAGCTTTGCCATCGCGCCCGAGGACCTCGAGGTCGCGTTCGAGGAGGGCATCGGTTTCGACGGCTCCGCCATCGAGGGCTTTACCACGCCCGATGAGGCCGACATGCTCGCGTTTCCCGATCCCTCGACCTTCCAGGTCCTGCCATGGCGCCCGAGCCACGACGGGGCCGCGCGTATTTTCTGCGACGTATGCACCCCGGATCGCGAGCTGTTCGCGGGCGATCCGCGCGAGTGCCTGCGCCGCATGTTCTACAAGGCCGAGAAGGCCGGCTTCATCATGAACGTTGGCGCCGAGCTCGAGTTCTACTACTTCCCCGACGAGCACACGCCCGAGCCGCTCGACG
>NZ_JADNJJ010000111.1:0-7976 GCF_015554865.1 Collinsella sp. D33t1_170424_A12
ATGCCGCGCTCGCGGAGGAGGACGACGTTCTCGAGCATCGCGACAACGTGACCATCCTGGCTCCGGGTGAGACCGATGTTCGCTCGTTCTCGATGACCTTGCTGTAGGCCTGCGCTCGTGCCGGCGGCGCGCGGCGGGCAAAATGCGCGGATACCATGAACGACCTGCGCTTTGAGTCCGCTGCGTTGTGCCTCGATGGCACTTTGGGTATCATATCGTCCGTTGAAAGGGGACCGTTCCATGCATTTCGCGTTCGACAAACTCTAGCTGGATGAACCGAGCGGCGCTACGCCTGCGGAAGCGGTGGCGCTTGGCGGCCGTCGGCCGCCGTCCCTGAAACCGCGTCGCGTGCCAGCGGCGCTCTACCCGTTGATTCAGTTAGAAGGAGGGCATCATGCGCGAGAAGCTTGAGAAGATTATCGTTGCGTATCAAGAGCTCGAGAAGAAGCTGTCCGACCCGGCGGTCGCCAGCGATATCAAGGAGTTCACGCGCCTTAACAAGGAGTACGCGCACCAGACCGACCTGGTGAACGCTGCGCGCGAGTATATCGCCGCGCTCGATGACATCGAGGTTGCCAAGGAGATGCTGCGCGAGGCGTCCGATGCCGACGAGAAGGAGATGCTCCAGATGGAGATCTCCGAGAACGAGGCCAAGCTGCCCAAGCTTGAAGAGGACATCAAGTTCATGCTCATTCCGAGCGATCCCAACGACGAGAAGAACACCATCATCGAGATCCGCTCCGCAGCGGGCGGCGACGAGGCCGCTATCTTCGCGGGCGATCTCTTCAAGATGTACCAGCGCTTCATCGAGTCCAAGAAGTGGAAGATGACGGTCCTGGATTCCAGCCCCTCCGAGGCGGGCGGCTTCAAGAGCATCGAGTTCAAGGTCGAGGGCGACAAGGTGTACTCGGTCATGAAGTACGAGTCCGGCGTCCATCGCGTCCAGCGCGTTCCCAAGACCGAGAGCCAGGGGCGCATCCAGACCTCTACCGCTACCGTGGCCGTTCTGCCCGAGGCCGAAGAGATCGACGTGCAGATCAACCAGTCCGACCTGCGTATCGATACCTATTGCGCTTCCGGCCCCGGCGGCCAGTGCGTCAACACCACCTACTCGGCGGTGCGCATCACCCATCTGCCTACGAACACCGTGGTCCAGTCTCAGGAGCAGCGCTCCCAGATCCAGAACCGCGAGGTCTGCATGCAGATGCTGCGTGCGCGCCTGTACGAGATGGAGCTCGAGCGTCAGCAGGCCGAGCTGGGTGCCGAGCGCTCCAGCCAGATCGGCCATGGCAACCGTTCCGAGAAGATCCGCACGTACAACCAGCCGCAGGACCGCGTGACCGATCACCGCATCGGCTTCAACTCTACGTATAACGGCGTACTGCTGGGCGACCTGCTTTCCAACGTCATCGAGGCGCTGGCTGCAGCCGAGCGCGCCGAGAAGCTGGCGGCGGCGGTCTAAGGCGCCACCGGGCTAACGGGCAACATACCAGTGAAGACGGGCCGTCGGCTTTATGCCGGCGGCCTTTTTTAAAACAGCGGGACGAGGGCGCCCGCGCGCGGGTTGTCGGTGCGGGTGGATGCTCGTAAGCTGCGTCGTTTTTTATTGGCCCGCATGGTCGTCGTGCTGCTTGCGCGCGATGAGCTCCAGAATCGAGTCGGGTGATTCACCGTTCTCGACCTCGGTTGGAAGCGGTTCGTCGATGCCGGCGCGATGAAAGTTGCCAACGAAGTCATCGGTCTTGAGCACGTTGACCACGGCGCGCGGATCGACGAAGCGGATGAGTCGGATGGCATCCCCCATCTCGTAGGTGGAGAGCACGGTATGGATGATACCGACGGGTTCGCCGCTAAATGCGCCCGTGGCGTCGATGATGCTGGCGCCGTGATGGAGCGTGTCCGTGTAGGCGCGGGCCACTTCCTGGGGTTTCTTGGTGGTGATGAGCAGGGTGGAACGGTTGTACCGATGGTAGAAGCCGTCGATGGCCTTGGTCGATATGAATTGGAACACAATGGAATAGGCGGCGTGCTCCCATCCGAAGATAGAGCCGAAGATCGCCAGGATGCAGCAATTGCCCGCGAACACATAGGGCCAGATCGTCTTACCGGTCTTGTTGGAAACGTAGAGGGCGATGAAGTCCGTGCCGGCGGTAGACGCCCCGCTTTTCAAGGCGATGGCGATGGCGATGCCGTTCAAGACGCCGCCGAAGATCACGTTGAGAAACGTCTCTCCCAAGATGGGCTGGAACGAGAAGATCTTGAGAAACGCGCTGAGCAACCCCACCTGGACCATGGAGAAGAGGACGAAGCGCTTGCTTATGGAGCGCCAGCAAAAGAGCGCGACGGGGATGTTGAGCAGCAGGACGCCTATGGAGACGGGCAGGCTGGCGCCCATAAGATGAGCCACGCGTTCGAGGAGGAGGGCAACGCCGGTGAACCCTCCCGAAAGCAGGTTGGCGGGATTGACGAATGCTTGGATAACGTAGGTTTGCAGCAGGGCGGATGTGCATACGCATGCGAGCGTGATGGCACGACGCACCACAACATAGCGGCCAAGATGCTTGAGTTTAACAAGTTGCGGATCTTCAGGCATGGCGTCCCCCTTCGGTCATACCGGATAGCATGCTTCCCTAGGCCAAACATAGCCCTTTCTCCAGGCTTCATCGCGCACATTTTGTAACACCACAATGCACCTAGCTGAAGCGGCGGGGCGGTGCGACTTGTCTCGTACGAATGGAGGCGCACTAATATATATAGATGGCGGCGGTGGAGGAGCTGCGACCGCGGTCGATGGATTGGATGGGGTGCCTATCTGCATGGTTTTGCATATTGAGCATCTGCTTCGCCGGGTCGACGGTCTTCACGCCTGGAGGCCGCATTGATGGGACTCGTAACAAGCCTGCAGCTAGTGGTATTCCAGATTAAATACAAGTTATATGTGAATAACCACTCATGACAAATAGCGACCGTTTGCCGAAAGACTTAAGAATGAATAAAGCGATTAAAGATTGCAGAAGATTCGGTGAACAAATGTATACAGGAATATGACGGTTATATGCGCTGCGAGGCGGAGGTGGGCATCTAGCGAAAAAGCGCGTGGTTACAGGGCCTGCGCTTTGTTTCGTGAAGATGTGAGCCCGATATTGAGCTGTATAAAGCCGCATATTCTCTAATACCGCTCACCGGCCTCTAACCGCCGTTTACGAAAGTGAACGGTAAGGTTAAAGGGATTATGTCGGTCGAATGTCGTCGAATCGCGGCGACATCGTGAGACAAAAGGAGAGGGAATGATATCAAGGGCAAGAAAGGTGCTGAATGGTTTCTTCGCAGTGGCGCTCGCGCTGATCTGCGCGGTTTCCACGACGCCCGCCGCATATGCGGCCGGACCCGCGAACCTGGCACTCAATAAGGAGGTGACAGTTAATCGCGAGTACAACGGCACCGGCCGTAAGCTGACTGATGGCGACAAGAATTCCAAGACGGGTCGCTGGATGACTGAGAGCACTGAGCCGGCATGGGCGGTTGTTGACCTGGGTAAGACGACCGAGGTCGATAAGTTCGTTATCACCTGGGAAGACCAGGAGAACAGCGGCAAGGATTGGAAGCTCTACGTTTCCGACTCCAAGGAGGCATGGGGCGATCCCGTGCATGTTGGAAAGGGCACCAACGAGGCTGTAAGCACCGTTACCCTGGATGCTCCCAAGTCCGGTCGTTACGTCAAGCTTGACGTCACTGCCATGAATGGGCCGTACGGTATCTCCGTGTGCGAGCTTGAGGTTATGAATACCAAGGGCGGTACTGTTGATCCCGAGCCTGCCGACGCTGTGAACCTCGCGCTTAAGAAGGCGACGAAGGCCAGTGTCGACTATCACAACGAAAACGGCGCCCGCGCTGTCGACGGCAAGAAAAAGGACGGCAAGGCTGATCGCTGGATGACAGAGACCAAGCCGTCTGCCGACCAGCCGCAATGGCTCGCCGTTGACCTTGGCAAGGAAGAGACCTTTAAGTATATCGAGGCTATGTGGGAGAACGCGGAGAACTACTCCACTGCGTTCAAGGTTTACGCTTCGAGTGATGAGGCGTGCTGGAACAATCCCGCGACTGCTAACTGGGGAACCCCGGTTTACCAAACTGCCAACAACAAGGATGCTACGAGCAAGATCACCCTTGAGCAGCCTGCGACGGGTCGCTATGTGAAGCTCGAGATCACCCAGGTTCTTGGTTGGGGCGCCTCCTGCATGGAGTTCGAGGTTTGGAACGAGGTTCCGCCCGCGCCTGCAAAGCAGCCCGCTGAGTATCTGAACGACATCAAGATCGCTCCGGTTACCGCTGAGACCCAGACGCTCCAGTACGAGCTCCCCGAGGCTCCCGAGGGCTATGAGATCAAGTACAACGGTACCGATTACGAGCAGGTCATCGGTCTCGATGGCACGATCTTCCATCCCATCGCAAACGTGACGGTGAAGGCTTCCTTCAAGATCACCAATAAGAAGGACAGCACCGATTACGCGTTCAAGGAGTTTGACGTCACCGTTCCCGGCACGCTGTCCACAGCCAAGGCCGGCAACGCTGCTCCGTCGATCGTGCCCGAGCTCCGCGAGTGGGTCGGCGGCACCGGCTCCTTCGCCGCGGCTTCCGCCAAGCGCGTCGTCTTCAGCGACGACTCCCTCAAGGCCATGGCCGATGAGTTCGCCTCCGATTTCCAGGCCGTAACCGGCGTCGAGCTGTCCGTGGTGAAGGGTACGTCTGCCAACGCGGGCGATATCTTCTTTACCCTGACCACCGACAAGTCCAAGGGCCTGCAGGACGAGGGCTACCTCGTCGAGGCCAAGGGCGACAAGATCACCGTGACCGCTGAGAAGGTCGCCGGCGCTAACTGGGGTGCCAAGACCATCCTCCAGGGCATGAAGACCGGCAACGGCTCCTTCCCCGTTGGTACCGCGCGCGACTACCCGCTGTACAAGGTCCGCGGCCTGATCCTCGATGTGGGCCGTAAGACCTTCACCATGGACTGGCTGCAGCAGATGACCAAGCAGATGGCTTGGTTCAAGCTGAACGACTTCCATGTTCACCTGAACGACAACTACATTCCCCTCGAGGAGTACACGCGTGCCGGCAAGGACGTCTTCCAGGCGTATAACGCGTTCCGTCTCGAGTCCAGCATCAAGGAAGGCGGCAACGACGGCAAGAACAAGGCCGACCTCACCGCCAAGGATGTCTGGTACACCAAGGCTGAGTTCAAGGACTTCATCGAGCACTCTGCCGCTCTCGGCGTGAACATCATCCCCGAGATCGACACCCCGGCTCACTCCCTGTCCCTCACCAAGGTTCGTCCCGACCTGCGCCACGGTACCGATGGCCGTCAGAACGACCACCTCAACCTCACCTCGCTCTACAACGATAGCCTTGCTTTCGTTCAGAGCATCTTCGACGAGTACGTCAAGGGTGGCGACACCTCCACCTTCGCTGGCACCGATACCATTCATATCGGCGCCGACGAGTACAGCGCCGACGGCAACGCCTATCGTCGCTTCGTGAACGACATGTTCAAGTACGCCGAGGACAACGGCAAGACCGCCCGCGTCTGGGGCTCCCTTACCACCATCAAGGGCGATGTCAACGTCAGCGGCGTGTCCGAGTCCGGCCAGCGCCGTCAGATGGATCTGTGGAACCCCGGCTGGGCAGACATGAAGAGCATGTACGACCTGGGCTTCGAGCTGATCGACTGCCAGGACGGCGTGTTCTACATCGTCCCCAACGCCGGCTACTACTACGACTACCTGTCCGATAGCGCGTACACCGATCCCCTGAACGGCATCAGCGGCTACATGATCCCCGCTGGTGACCCCCAGATCCTGGGTGGCTCCTTCGCCGTGTGGAACGACATGTGCGACAACCAGGAAAACGGTATGTCTGAGTACGACATCTACGACCGTATCAACCGTTCCGCCGGCCTGTTTGGCGCGAACGGCTGGGGCAAGGGTTCCATGAACACCGCCGCTGCCAAGGACGCTATCGCTGGTCTTGGCGACGCCCCCAACACCAACTTCGGTTACAACGTCGCCACCGCCGAGAACGGCGCCATCGCTCAGTGGAGCATGGAGGACCTGTCCGACGCTTCCGGCATGAAGCGCGATCTGGTTGCCGGCGAGAACGCCGCGATCGAGAAGGTCGATGGCCGCAACGCCCTCAAGCTCAACGGCGAGAAGTCTTTCGTCTCCGTGAAGGACGATGCGCTCACCACCATCGGTCTGGGCAACGACCTTCGCGTGAAGGTGAAGCGCACGAGCGCCTCCACCGAGCCGCAGGTTCTCTTCGAGTCCGAGTACGGCCAGATCATGGCTGTCCAGAAGGGCACCGGCAAGGTGGGCATCACGCGTGAGAACCGCGCCTACTCCTTCAACTACACCCTGCCGCTGAACGACTGGGTCGAGCTCGAGTTCAAGAACAAGTTCGAGCAGACCGAGCTGTGGGTCAACGGCAAGCTGGTCGACACGGTCGGCACCAAGCAGCGTGCCAAGCTCAAGGCCACCAACATGTTCCCCGTGAACGTCATCGGCTCCAAGACGAATGCCTTCCAGGGCTATGTCGACGACGTCCGCATCTCCACGGCCAAGGAGTTCAACTCCACCATGGAGCTCGACTACGCCGTCGTTACGGCTGAGTCCGTCCTGAAGTCCCACAAGATCGAGGGCATGCGCGAGCTGCTCGACCAGGCGTATGACGTCTTCAAGCAGATGGATCCGTCCGCCGAGGTCATCGCTGACCTTACGGCCAAGATCAACGCGCTGCTTGAGAAGACCGAGTTCGATAAGGCCGACTACTGTCGCATCGACGCCTATGCGCAGCTGCAGGGCGGCGACTACGCCGAGACCCTTGCGGACCTGTTCACCGATGACTCCGTCGCCACCCTCCAGATGGCATGGGGCAAGGTCCGCTCCGATCTCCCTGCCTCCATGCAGGAGACCGTTGACGGCTATACCGCCGAGATCGTACGCGCCCTCGACGGCCTGAAGCCGAAGGCCAGCACCGATCTGACCCTCATCGATCCCGCAACGCTCGTTGCGAAGGACAGCTCGCACCAGGGCGGCGACGACGCGTCCAAGACGCTCGACGGCAACCTGAGCTCCATGTGGCACAGCGACTGGAGCATCACCACGGGCGAGCACTGGGTAACGCTGACCGGCAAGGCCCCCATGGATGTCGACGGCATTCAGTACACCCCGCGCCAGACGGGCACCAACGGCAACATCCAGAAGTACCGCATCGAGGTCAGCACCGACGGCACGTCCTTCACCAAGGTGAAGGAGGGCGACCTCAAGGTCAC
Organism: Collinsella sp. D33t1_170424_A12; assembly: GCF_015554865.1. Classification (NCBI taxonomy): domain Bacteria; kingdom Bacillati; phylum Actinomycetota; class Coriobacteriia; order Coriobacteriales; family Coriobacteriaceae; genus Collinsella; species Collinsella sp. D33t1_170424_A12. Next base: position 7,328 of record NZ_JADNJJ010000111.1, read on the forward strand.
CGGCCTCGACCCGATCATGATCAAGTTCGATCGCCAGAACGGCGTGAAGGCAGTCAAGCTCGTTTGGGTGAAGGCCAACAACGGCAACGGCGCCGCTGCGGAGCTTCGTCTGTCCGATGCCGCCGCTGCTCCCAACTTCGATCGCCTGAAGGCCGTTATCGCCGCTGCCGAGCTCGTCAAGCAGGATGGTCCCTGCAAGCACGACCAGTTCACCAAGGCAACGTGGAATGCGATGCAGACGGCGCTGTCCGCCTCGAAGGACGTTCTGGCTTCGCAGACCGGCGACGTGAACGCCGTCTACAGCTCTGCCCAGAAGCTTGCCGAGGCCATCGTTGCCCTGCGCCTCGACGGTGACCAGTCCGAAGAGATCGCGTTTGTCGACGTCGATAAGAACACCTCGCACGCCGATCACATCGTCTGGCTGGCCGCTAACGGCATCTCCAAGGGTTGGGCCAAGCCCGACGGCACCTTCGAGTTCCGTCCCTACGCCACGGTGAAGCGCGCCGACATGGCCGCGTTCCTCTACCGCCTGGCCGGCGAGCCGAAGTTCGACGCCGATAAGGCCCCGGCCTTCACCGATGTCGACAAGGAGACCCCGCACCGCGACGCCATCCAGTGGCTCGCCGCGGAGGGCATCTCCACCGGCTTC